>SVJK01000065.1 GCA_015069015.1 Oscillospiraceae bacterium | reverse complement strand
AACTGATTGAAAATCAATCAGTGAGACAAACTACAATTTGTTTTTATTTGTAATTCAAATTCCTTTCTCCGATAAAAACAAAAAAACCTTCCGTTCAGGAAGGTTTACTATCGGAATTAATTACGCACCGATTTTATTAAGTTTCAGACTAAGCTGTGCTTTTTTTCTTGCAGCAGTATTTTTGTGGAGAATACCTTTTGAAACAGCCTGGTCAATTCTCTTGAATGCAAGTTTGCAAGCTTCAACAGCGTTTGCTTTGTCTGCTTTTGCAGCATAAGCTTCAAAGTTTTTTATGCAAGTTTTGAGATTAGATTTAATCATCTGATTTCTGAGAGTTTTTGTTGCGATAACTTTAACTCTTTTCTTTGCGGATTTGATATTAGGCAATATACTCACCTCCAATTGCTCATTTTAATCATCAATAACACAGATTATATCACACACTTTCATAAAAATCAAGAAAAATTTTCAAATTTATTGAAATATGCGGATATTTGACCTGATATGGGAGTTTTTATGTGCAATGTAGAACAAAAAACGTCATTTTTTAAGCCTTTGGGCATCTTCCTCGCATGGGTCAACGTACAATGTGTTATAGTTTACATATATAACCATGCCGGGTTTTGCACCCGATGGCTTTTTGACATTTTTGACTTCTGTGTAATCGACAGGCACGCTTTTTGAGTTCCTTGCCTTGCTGTAATATGCCGCAAGGGATGCCGCCTGAAGATAGGTTGAATCAGGCACCTGCATTGCATCGGTTGTTTTCACAATTGCGTGAGAACCGTGAATCTCTTTTGTGTGAAACCATATGTCTGTTGAGCGTGCAAGTTTTAGGGTTACATAATCATTTTGCTTGTTGTTTTTCCCAACGTATATGTCATACCCATCGTCTGACACAAAGTGAAGGGGCTGTGGAAGAGAACTTTTTTTCTTTTTCCCATTTGCACCTCTGTTTTTAAGATATCCTTCAGACACAAGTTCTTCTCTTATCTGAGAAATGTCTACGCCGTTCTCTGCCATGTTGAGGGCATCTTCGACAGATTCAAGATATTCAATTTCAATCCGGTTAAGTTCCATTTGCTTTAAGGTTTCCGTTTCTGCCGTCTTTTCCTTGTTGTATTTCTGATAATATCTCTGGGCATTTTTGGAAGGCGTAATATCAGTTTTTAAAGGAATGGTCACAAGGGGAGAATTTTCTTCATAGAAGTTTTCCAGAGTGACTTCTTTCATTCCCTGACTGATTCTGTATATATTTGCACAGATAAGATCGCCGTACACCTTATATTTATCTTTCTTTTCTGCCTTTTTTATGGTTTCAAACTGTATCTGCAACTTTCTGCGGCATCTGTCAAGATTTCCCGAGACAATCTTTAAAAGGTCGCCGCATTTTTGTTTCACACTTTCCTTTGCTGCCTTTTTCATATAGAAACTCTCTACCGCAAGGCTCATATTCGGAAAATGTTCAACAATGGCACCATTACCATATTGAGAAATGTCAACACAACAAAAATCTATCATTTTTCCTGTTTCTCTGTCAGTGATTATACAGGGATTAAATGAGTTTTGAGTAACATCTTTTACTATTGAATAAAAACTTTCAGCAACCCTTTCAAGGTCGCTTCTTGAACTTTCAGTTCCCATTATGTCAAATCTTCCGAGAGCCATTTGAACTGCCTCTCTTGCGACAAGAGGACTGATTCCCTGATATGAATCCATAATCTGTTTCCAAAGAGGAGTGTCGTCAAATGAAAGATGGGATTCAATGTCATATATGCTTTCGTTTTTGGGATTTATCTTATCCTGAGACGGCGGGGGCAGATAGGGGAGCCCAGGAAGAACCTGTCTTATGCTGCTTACCGACATATCAACGTGAAAAATGGAGTCAAGAATTTTACCGTCTTTATCTGTGAGAATGATATTTGAATGTTTTCCCATAATTTCCATAATAAGATGTTTTTCAGAAAGAAAGCCGAGTTCATCATAACTTTCAATTCCGATATTTATCATTCTTTCATTCTCTTCCTGATTAACATAAAGTATTTTTCCGCTTTGAATGTGTTTTCTCAGAAGCATACAAAACATGGGTGGTTTTTCGGGATTTTCCCTGGTGCTTTCGGTAATGTGAAATCTTGGGAAAGACGGATTTGCACAAAGAAGAAGTTTATAGGCACCGCCAAATGTGCGCACAGAAATTATCAACTCGTTTTTTTCGGGCTGATGTATTTTATCTATTCTTCCGCCTGTCAGTTTTTCTGCAGTTTCTTTTGCAAGTGCAGAAATTACCAATCCGTCAAGTGCCATTTGTTTGCTCCTCATAAATGTATTATTATATCTATCTTAACACAGTTTAATATATTTTACAATAATACCACGGCTTAAACAACATATTTATATAAAAAATGACAGAGTATTCAGGGGTGTATTTATGAAAATATTACAAACATTCTCATTGTGAAAAAAATATCAAAAAAATATTTGAAAAATTGATATCTATGTGCTATAATTAACACGTATGTTTATATTTATTACAATATTTATATAATATCTTACAGGAGGTCAAATCAATGGCAAAGAAATTTAAAACCATGGATGGTAATAATGCTGCCGCTCATTGCGCCTATGCGTTTACCGAAGTTGCAGCAATCTATCCGATTACCCCTTCTTCTACAATGGCAGAAGTTGTAGACGAATGGAGTGCCCAGGGACTTAAAAACATTTTCGGCGAAGTTGTAGACGTTGTTGAAATGCAGTCTGAAGCCGGTGCTGCAGGTGCAGTTCACGGTTCACTTCAGGCAGGTGCTCTCACAACAACATTCACAGCATCACAGGGACTTCTTCTTATGATCCCCAACATGTACAAAATCGCAGGTGAACTTCTTCCTTGCGTATTCCATGTAAGTGCAAGAGCAATCGCTGCTCACGCTCTTAACATTTTCGGTGACCATCAGGACGTTATGGCTTGCCGTCAGACAGGTTTTGCACTTCTTGCATCCGGTTCCGTTCAGGAAACAATGGACCTTGGCGGTGTTGCTCACCTTGCATCAATCAAAGGTAGAGTACCTTTCGTTCACTTCTTTGACGGTTTCAGAACTTCTCACGAAATTCAGAAAGTAGAAGTTATGGACTATGATGTATTAAAAGGTCTCACAGACATGGAAGCAATCAAAGAATTCAAAGACCGTGCATTAAACCCTGAACACCCCGTGCTCCGTGGTACTGCACAGAACTCTGATATCTACTTCCAGGGAAGAGAAGCTGCAAACAAATATTATGAAGCACTTCCTGATATCGTTGCAGACTATATGAAAGAAATTTCCAAAGTTACAGGCAGAGAATATGCACCTTTCAACTATTATGGTGCTCCCGATGCTGAAAAAGTTATCATTGCTATGGGATCTGTTTGTGAAGCACTTGAAGAAACAGTTGACTATCTTAACGCTGCAGGTCAGAAAGTCGGTGTTATAAAAGTTCACCTCTACAGACCTTTCAGTGCAAAATATTTCTTCGATGTAATGCCTTCAACAGTTAAGAAGATTGCAGTACTCGACAGAACAAAAGAACCCGGTTCACTTGGCGAACCTCTCTATCTTGACGTATGTAACCTCTACACAGGCAAAGCAAACGCTCCAATCATTGTTGGCGGTCGCTATGGTCTTGGTTCAAAAGACACAACTCCCACACAGCTTGCTGCTGTATTTGCTAACCTCGATGCTGAAAAACCCTTAAACGGATTCACAATCGGTATCGTTGATGACGTTACAAACCTTTCACTTCCCGTTGGTGAAACCATCAATGCTGCTCCCGAAGGCACAACACGTTGTAAATTCTGGGGATTCGGCTCTGACGGTACTGTTGGTGCAAACAAAGATGCCATCAAAATCATCGGTGACAACACAGACCTCTACGCTCAGGCTTACTTTGATTATGACTCCAAAAAATCCGGCGGTGTAACCATGTCTCACTTGAGATTTGGTAAAAAACCCATCAAATCAACATACCTTCTTGACGAAGCAGATTACATTGCTTGTCACAAACCGGCATATGTATATCAGTATGACGTTTTGGAAGGTCTCAAAAAAGGCGGCACATTCCTTCTTAACTGCGTATGGTCAGATGAAGAACTTGACGAAAAACTTCCTGCAGCAATGAAGAGATATATCGCTGAAAATGATATTAAATTCTACACCATAAACGCTGTAGACGTTGCTGTTAAAGTTGGTCTTGGTCAGACAAGAATCAACATGGTAACACAGAGTGCATTCTTCAAACTTGCAAACGTTATTCCTTTTGAACAGGCAGTTGAACTCATCAAAGCCGCAATCAAAAAGACCTACGGCAAAAAAGGTGACGAAATTGTTAACATGAACTGCGCAGCAGTTGACGGTGCAATTGAAGCCCTCCACGAAGTTAAAGTTCCTTCTTCCTGGAAAGATGCAAAAGATGCTGAAGTTAAAAAGGCAGATGTTCCTGAATTTATTTCAGAAATTGTTGCTCCCGTAAATGCTCAGAGAGGTTACAAACTCCCCGTAAGCACATTCGTTGGTAACGACAAAGAAGCAGGTACATTTGAAACCGGTACTTCCAGATATGAAAAGAGAGGCGTTGCCGTTTCTGTTCCTGTTTGGGATGTTGACAAATGTATTCAGTGTAACCAGTGTTCAGCAGTATGTCCTCACGCTGCTATAAGACCTGTACTTCTCACAGAAGAAGAAAAAGCAAATGCTCCCGAAAACTTTGTTACAAAGAAAGCAACAGGCTTTGCAGGTATGGAATTCAGAATACAGGTATCTCCTCTTGACTGTCTTGGTTGCGGAGTATGTGCAAATGTTTGTCCTGAAAAAGTTCAGGCTCTTAAGATGGTTCCCATCGATGATGTATCTGCAAAAGAAGCTCCCAACTGGGATTATGCAATGACAGTTCCATCAAAACAGAAAGATATAGATATCACAAAGAACATCAAAAATTCACAGTTTGCAACTCCTCTCCTTGAGTTCTCCGGTGCTTGTGCAGGTTGTGGTGAAACACCTTATATCAAACTCATCACACAGCTCTTCGGTGACAGAATGATGGTTGCAAATGCTACTGGTTGTACTTCAATCTGGGGTGGTTCTGCTCCTTCAATGCCTTACTGCAAAAACGCTGAAGGTAAAGGTCCTGCTTGGGCAAACTCACTCTTTGAAGATAATGCTGAATTTGGTCTTGGTATGGCTCTTGCTGTTAAGAAAAACAGAAAGAATCTTGTATCACTTATGAATCAGGCAATCGCAAACGGCTGTGATAAAGCACTTGCAGATGCATTCAATGAATGGATTGACGGTATGGACAATACTGAAAAATCAATTGAAGCCGCTGCAAAAGTTGAAGCAGCACTTGCAAATGCTGATAAGAATGATGAAATCATCAAACAGATTGCAGACAGAACAGATTTCCTCGTTAAGAAATCACAGTGGATCTTTGGTGGTGACGGATGGGCATATGACATCGGTTACGGCGGTCTTGACCACGTTATCGCATCCGGTGAAGATGTTAACCTCTTTGTTGTTGATACTGAAGTATACTCCAACACAGGCGGACAGGCTTCCAAAGCAACACCTACTGCTGCAGTTGCTAAATTTGCTGCATCAGGTATGAAAGTTAAGAAGAAAGACCTTGGTATGATTGCTACAACATATGGCTATGTATATGTTGCTCAGATTGCTCTTGGTGCAAACATGCAGCAGGCTCTCAATGCAATCAAAGAAGCTGAAAACTATCCCGGTCCTTCACTTATCATTGCTTATGCTCCCTGTATCAACCACGGTATCAAAGCAAGAGGCGGTATGGCTAACTCAATTGCAGAAGAAAAGAAAGCAGTTGAAACAGGTTACTGGCACCTCTGGAGATTCAACCCTGAACTCAAAGAAGCAGGAAAGAATCCTTTCATTCTTGATTCCAAAGAACCTACAGGTGCAATCAAAGACTTTATGATGGGCGAAAACAGATATCTTATGCTCCAGAAAGCATATCCCGATATTGCAGGTGAACTCTTCAATAAAGCAGAAAAAGACTTACTCGACAGATATGAAACATACAAACGTATGGCTGAGTAATATATCTTAAAAGTTTCGGGGCTTTGACGAAAGGAAATCCTTTCGTCAAAGCCTTGATTTTTAGAATGACTCATAAAAAAACAACATATTATAGATATGAAAGAGAACAGGAAAACAATATATTAATGATTGAAAAATCAGGGAGTAATATATGGAAAACAATAATGCTTCATTAGAATCAAACAAAATTAATAAAAACAAGAATAAAACGGTGATTATAATAACTGCAATTTCAGTAGTTGCGGCACTGATACTTGCTTTGGTTGCAACACTGGCGTATATTATGTCATCCGATAAAATATATAATGGTGTATATGCAGGAGAAGTTTCTCTTGGTGGACTTACCAAAGCAGAAGCAACACAGGTATTAAAAGAAACATACGCAGACAGTAATTTCAATTTCAGATTAAAATATAATAATATTACGTTTGAGGTATATTCTTCAAGAATAAATCTCAAAACAGACTTTGAAGAAACTGTTAATATTGCATACTCATACGGTAGAGAAGGAAATGTTTTTAAAAGGGCAAAAGATATACTTAAGCTTAAAGACAGTACTCACGTCATAACTCCGAAACTTACCTGTGATATGAACCTTTTTCAGTATGAAATCGGTCAGTATCTTTCTGAATACGTTGTGGATGTTACAAATTACAACATTGAAATAGGAGAGGATTGTCTTATAATAACAAATGGAACATCCGGCATGGGGGTAAATCCCGAAAAGCTTATGGATAAAATATCAAAGTGTTATATAAGGGGAGATTTTAAAGAGCCTATAGATGTTGAAATAGAAAAGCTGGAGCCTGATAGAATAGATCCGGATGTTTTTGTTCAGGAATACTCAAGAATGGCAGAAAACTCAAGATGTGAGCAAAACGGAGATAGTATTACTATAATTCCTCATGTAATCGGTGTTGAAATTGATCCCAAGCAGGCAAGAAAGATTCTTGATGAAAATAAAAATAATGATGAAAGCTATATTATCCCTGCAAAGATAACCTTGCCCGAAATAACAACGGAAATGGTTGAGGCAGAGTTTACGGATACGATAATTGCCACATTCACTACCGACTATTCCACCTCAAGCGAAAACAGAAAAGAAAATATCAGACTTGCGTCCGAGAAAATAAACGGATTGATTTTAAATCCCGGTGAAGTTTTTTCTTTTAACGACGCAGTTGGACCGAGAACTCAGGCGACAGGATTTAAAATTGCCCATGTCTATAGCGGAAGTAAGGTTGTAGACGGAATCGGTGGAGGAATCTGTCAGGTGTCATCAACCCTTTACAATGCTGTTGTTTTTGCAGACCTTGAGATAGTGTATCGCACAAATCACAGTCTGCCTGTTTCATATGTTCCACTTGGGAGAGATGCAACGGTATCCTACGGAACAATTGACTTTAAATTTAAAAACAACAAGGAAACCCCTGTTAAGTTTGAGGTTATACCCGATGGAAACAATCTTACAGTCAATGTTTACGGTAGAAAGAAATACATTAAGGATATAACAATTGAAACGGTTATAACAGGATATACTTCATATACTGTCACTGAAATTGAAGATGGGAATATGTATGAAGATGAAAGAACGGTAACAGAAAAAGGGTCAAACGGAACAAAAACAGAATCATATAAAATTGTAAAGGAAAACGGTGAAATTGTTTCAAGGACTCTTCTTTCAAAAAGTTCCTACACACCCACAAGTGAAGTGGTAAAGGTTGGTACTAAAAAAAGAGAATCGTCGGAAACTTTGGCAGAAAACGCAGAAAATCCGTCAGATATTGTTGAAATAACAGAAGAACAGAAACCGTCGGACATTCCCGAAGGTACCGAGGAGGTACCGGAAAATACAGATTTTGTTCAGAATCCGTCTGAGGTAAATGGTGAACCTGATGCAGATGTGCTGATTTCATCATCGGGGGAGTGAGATAAAATATGATGTGGTTATGCTTTGTCATTCCCTTGGCGGTGTTTTTTGCAATTACCTTTGGGGCGTATCTTTATACTTTTGCAAGACCCGGCAAAAATCACAGAGAAGTGGCAGAAATGAAAGCAATCAGATATGAAGACCTTTATCCAGATATAGTAGATAATGTGAAAAAGGTCTCTATGGCAGAATATGAAGATGCACAAACAACTTCATATGATGGACTGAAACTTAGGGGCAAGTTAAAATTTATCTCATCCAAAAAGCCTGTCATCATATTTTTTCACGGATATAAAAGTTCACCTTTCAGAGACTTTTCGGGAGGATATGGCTATTCGGAAAAAAGGGGATATAATGCACTTTTGGTCTTTCAGAGAGCCCATGGTGAAAGCGATGGCAAAAGCATAACTTTCGGAATAAAAGAAAGTTATGATGTCATATCTTGGGTTAAGTGGTGCAGGGAACATTTTGGTGAAAATGTGAAAATTCTTCTTATGGGGATTTCCATGGGAGCGTCAACTGTTGTTATGGCATCGGGGAGAGATACTTTGGAAAATGTAAAAGGAATTGTTGCAGACTGTGGCTATTCATCGCCAAAGGAGATTCTTTGTCATGTGATAAAAAGAAGAGGACTCCCTCTTAGAATTTCTTATTTCTTTGTTCGCCTTGGTGCAAAATTATTTGCAGGATTTGATCCTGAGGAGTATTCTTCAAAAGAGGCAGTCAGATTCACTAACGTTCCCATACTTTTGATACATGGAAAAAAAGACGGTTTTGTACCTTATGAAATGTCTGAAAAGGTTAGAAGAGAAAACCCTGAAAAATGCACTTATCTATATGTTGACGGAGCAAATCACGGTCTTTCATATTATGAAAAGAAAGAAGATTATGAAAATGCTCTTGATGAGTTTCTCAAAAATATAGAGTTTTAAAATTTTTTCAATAGATATTGCATTAATTTTTACAAAAATTTTGGAAAACACCTCGAAAACAGTCTTGAAATTCAAGACTTTTCGGGTGTTTTTTTCAAGTTTTTAAATATTTTAAAAAAGGTATTGACATAGAACATATTGTGTTATATAATAAGCAATGCACAATATATAGTTGTTTTTTATAAGCAATTGCATCAGCATCATAAAAATATTGACATAAGAGGTGATGAATTATGAAGATTGTTAAACGTAGCGGAATTGAAACAGAATTTGACAGAGAAAAAATCAGAGTTGCCATTGAAAAAGCAAACGAATCAGGTGACAAAAAACCGGAACTCTCCAAAAGACAGATTGAATATATTGTAAATGTGATTGAGGATCACTGCGAGGAAATGGGAAGAAGTCTTTCTGTTGAAGAAATTCAGGAACTTGTAGAGACTCACATAATACTTCAGGGAGCACCTGAAACTGCAAAAAGGTACATAAGATATCGTTTTACCCGTAATCTTGCCCGAGTTGCCAACACTACGGACAATCAGATTCTCAGCCTCATTGAATGTAACAATGAAGAGGTAAAACAGGAAAATTCCAATAAAAACCCCACAGTCAACAGCGTTCAGCGAGACTATATGGCAGGAGAGGTTTCAAAAGATCTTGCAAAAAGAATTCTTCTTCCGCCTGACATTGTACAGGCTCATGAAGATGGAATAATCCATTTCCACGATGCGGACTATTATGCTCAGCATATGCATAACTGTGACCTTGTGAATTTGGAAGATATGCTTCAAAACGGTACAGTGATTAGCGGAACAATGATTGAAAAACCTCATAGCTTTTCAACAGCGTGTAACATATCCACTCAGATAATAGCACAGGTAGCATCGAGTCAGTATGGCGGACAGAGCATATCTCTTGCTCATCTTGCACCTTTTGTTCAGGTTTCAAGAGAAAAAATCAGAAAAGAAACCATCGAGACCATCATGGCATCGGGCGGAGTTGCGGATGATATTATTGTTTCTCAGATAGTTGAAAGAAATTTAAGAAAAGAAATTCAAAGAGGTGTTCAGACACTTCAGTATCAGGTTGTAACACTTATGACAACCAACGGACAGGCACCTTTTATAACTGTGTTTATGTATCTTGGCGAGGCGAAAAACGAGCAGGAAAAAAGAGACCTTGCAATCATAATAGAAGAAACTCTTCTCCAGCGCTATCAGGGAGTCAAAAATGAAGCGGGCGTATATATCACTCCTGCATTCCCAAAACTCATATATGTTCTTGAAGAAGACAATATAACCCCTGAATCACCCTATTGGTATCTCACAGAACTTTCTGCAAAATGTACTGCAAAAAGACTTGTTCCTGACTATATTTCAGAAAAAATAATGCTTAAACTGAAAGTAGATTCAAACGGTGACGGCCATTGCTACACCTGTATGGGTTGTAGAAGTTTCCTCACGCCTTATGTGGACGAAGAAGGAAAGCCCAAATACTACGGCAGATTCAATCAGGGTGTTGTTACCATTAACCTTGTTGATGCGGCTTGCTCTGCTATAGTTGACGGAAAAGACATTGAAAAATTTTGGCAGATTCTTGATGAAAGACTTGAACTTTGCCACAGGGCACTTCAATGCCGTCACGAAAGATTAGAGGGCACACGTTCAGATGCTGCTCCAATCCTCTGGCAACACGGTGCACTGGCAAGACTTGAAAAGGGTGAATGCATAGACAAACTTCTTCACGGCGGATATTCCACAATTTCTCTTGGCTATGCAGGACTTTGGGAATGTGTATATGCCCTTACAGGCAAAAAACTCACAGAACCTGAAGGAGAAAAACTCGGTCTTGAAATCATGCAAAAACTCAATGACGCCTGTGCCAAATGGAAAGAGGCAGAAAACATTCACTATTCTCTCTATGGCACGCCCCTGGAGTCCACAACATATAAATTTGCAAAATGTCTTCAGAAAAGATTTGGCAAAATCAAAGGCGTGACAGACAGAAACTACATTACAAATTCCTATCATATCCACGTTACCGAGGAAATTGATGCTTTTCAAAAACTTGCTACAGAATCAAAATTCCAGGCACTTTCA
>SVJK01000064.1 GCA_015069015.1 Oscillospiraceae bacterium | reverse complement strand
CCTCAAATCATAGCTTTTGGCAATTTTATTGACAAAAGCATCATAAACATATGTTCAATTATTAAATACTTTTATATTATAGAGAAAGCCCGGCACTTTGCGGTGCGGGCTTTTTCGACAGTCTGAAAGGATTGCAAATTTTTTGCAATCCTTTTAATTTATAGTTTTATTCAAGTTCTGATATATCCGGAATATCGCTTGGTGCGTCCGGAACTGGTTGATTTTGCTGTGAATCATCTGTGGTGTTCTCTCCGTCGGGTGTTTCCTGATTTTCGACTTGTGTGCTTGAGTCATCAGGAGTATCAGCTGTATTTTGGCCGCTGTCATCGCTGGAGGGCTTGTCATTTTTAGCATCTTCATCATCGGAGAGATTTTCGTTTTTGTTGTCTGTGTCTATTTCTTCATCTGTTTTCTCGTCAGATTTATCTTCTTTTTTGTTTTCCTTTTTCTTTCTTTCGTCAGTATTGGTTTTGTTGTTACTATTCTTATAAGAATTAGTATTGCGATATCCATTGTCATTTTCGTCAACAGTATCTGTCACTGAATTGTCATTTGTATTATCCCGATCATTTGATTTGTTGGATACTCCCATAATCACAAGTATAACCGACAAGCACACCACCAAAGTGGCAATGACAATAAGAGTTATAATATATCCGTTAATGCTGCTTTTTTTTCTTGTTATATTGGTGTGAGAAACAGTTTGAGTCGCCTTCGATGGCTGAGCAGGCCTCATTTTTAAAGTGTCGTTTTTCCAATCATCATTTCTGTTGTTATTCATAAAACCACCACCTGATATACATTTTACAGGTACATTCTATCACAAATAACTCACATTGTCCATACAAAAAAGAAAATCTGTATTACCAATATAGATTTGAATTTCCTTTTAAGAATCTGTGAAGTGCTTCAAGATAGAAATAGTCACCGTAGGGTGCACATTCGTCAATTCCCTGACCTTGGGGGAGAGCATGGGTAACGTGACATACAAGTCCGTCATAGTTTTCACTGTTATTTGTGCATCTGTCTATCACGGCATCCAATATCATGGCTGATGCATTTTTATAGATTGTTTTAACTTCACTTGTTTCGGGAAGATACTTGCTCATTTCCATCATACCGCAAAGAGAAATCAGACCTGCAGATGAGTCTCTCGGTTCATCACCTGATGTGAAGTCATAATCCCAGTAGGGGATGCAGTCATCAGGCAGATGGTTGAGCATAAAATATGTAATATTTTTGTGGAGTTCTTTGAAACGTTCATCTTTTGTGTACCCGTAGGTAACAGGGAACCCGTACACACCCCAGGAATGTCCTCTTGACCAGCAGGATTCATCGCTGTGCCCCTGGAAAGTAAGTCCTTTTACAGGGCCTGCGGTTTTTGGGTTGAACTGATAATGATGGAATGAAGATGCATCATCTCTTATTAGATATTTTTCGGTAGTGAGATTATGGTCAACTCCTGCCATAAACATATCATTGTTTCCAAGTTCTTTTCCCGCCCACATAAAAAGGGGAGCATTCATAAGGGAATCCATCATTGTTCTGCATCCCGGTCCCTCATCCCACCAGGTGTGCATTCTGATAATGAATTTTCCCTCTCTGCTGTAACCTGTTTCATAAAAATATTTTGCGGCATCAAGGGCGGTCTTTCTGGCTTTTTCATCACCTGTAATTCTATATTGCGAAACACATGAGGGTAAAAACACAAAACCCACATCGTGATCGTCAAGACCGATTTTTTCATCAAATCTGCGTTTGTATGTTTCAAAGTGTTTCTCTGCAACATCTTTAAAAAACTTGTTGCCTGTAAGTTCATATGCAAGCCAGTAACATCCCGTAAACATTCCGCATTCCCAGTTGTTATTTTCGCCCCACTGATATCTGTAATCTTTTGTGCATGTTCCGGGAAATGCAATTCCGTATTTTTTGGTGTTTTCCTCAAGTTTGTCTGTGGCATTTTGTACCGCTTTTGTAAGTTTGTCTTTGCTGATTGTGCATTTTTTCAAAAATTTTTCAGGGTTTTTCAGAATAATATTTTCTTTTACCATTATGTAACCTCCACGGAAGTTGATATCATTTTTAACATATTATGCATTCATTTTATCAGAGTAAATCTTTTAAGTAAATACGTTTTTGAACAATAAACATTAGTAAATATTGATTTTTTTAATAATTCATGTATAATTACATTATATAAATAAAACAGGAGAAAAAAATGAACTTATATTTTGCACCTTTAGAGGGAATAGGCACATATGTATACAGAAGAGCACATCAAAAACTTTTTGGAGGATGTGATGCTTATTTTGCTCCTTTCATAACCCCAAGCGACAATGAAAGAATCAGTATGAAATGTCTCAGGGATATTTTGCCTGAAAACAATGAAAATGTCAATCTTAAAGTACAGGTACTCACCAACCGTGCAGACTCATTTTTGAAATTTGAAGAAAAAATAATTCCCTTAGGATATGACAGCGTGAACATAAATTTCGGATGTCCCTCAGGGACTGTTTGCAAAAAAGGCAGGGGAGCAGCTTTTTTAAAACATCCGGATGAACTTGATTTTTTTCTTGGAGAGATTTTTTCGAAAACAAAACTTAACATAAGCATTAAAAAAAGAATAGGGTTTGATAGCACCGCCGAGTCTGAAGCCCTGACTCAGATTATGAAAAAACATCCTCTTTCTCTCCTGATTGTACACCCCAGACTCAGAATAGATTTCTATAAAGGCTTTCCGGATATTGAAGCCTTTGGAAAAATATATTCTTCATACGGCAACCCCCTTTGCTATAACGGTGACATTTTTTCATTTTCAGACTATGAGGACATATACTGTAAATTTCCTGACCTTGACAGTGTGATGATTGGCAGAGGTGCAATTGCAAATCCTGCCATATTCAGAGAGATAAAAGGCGGGAAAAAACTTTCAACATCGGAACTTGAAGAGTTTTCTCATATGCTGATTGATGATTACTTAAAAGTTTTGGGATCTGACTGGTACACTCTTAACCGCCTTAAGGAAATATGGCTCTACAGCATTTTAAACTACCCATGTGAGAAAAAAATTGCCAAAGAAATAAAAAAGGCGCAGAAACTTTCCGCACTTACAAATGCAATAAAAAAATTACCTGAGATAGAGTAAAATACGATTATGTCCACCTTTGAAAGTTTGGTTTTTTGTAACTTGCAAAACCAATAAAAAAAGGTGGATTTTTTGCATTATCATCCGACTATTTGAGGGGAAATAAGAGTGAAAAAATCATTGTTAATTTAATAACTTTTGTTGAATTAATTTTCCTTATATGTTATAATAAGATAAAATAGAGAAGAATTGGTTTTAATTTGATTTTTTCTCGTAAATCGTTTAAGCAGTTGTGTCAGCATCCGAACCCGTTTTGGGTGTGTGTTTTTACGCCACTGCTTTGTTAAAATACTCGCAAATGCGTCAGCATTTACTGTGTTTTTGCCTCGCACTGTCGCAAAAACACTACACCGAAAATTCTTTGAACCTAAAACAAGATAAAATTGTTTGTTTTTCAAGGCGGAAGGTCGCAGGAATACTGACGTATTTCAAGACCGACAACGAGGAAAAACATCTATTTTACTTGTTTTAGGCGAGTTCGGATACTGACACAACTGCTTAAGGAATTGATAATTTTATGACAAAACCGGATAATACTATTATAAAAGAAACAAAGTACATTGCCATTATGATTTTCATATTCAGCATCATTATGGAATTGGTATTTCTCATTCTTTCAAAATGGGATATTACGGTACTTTATGGCAATCTCCTTGGTGCTCTTGCAATGATTTTAAACTTTTATTTTATGGGAATCGGAGTGCAGAAAGCCCTCGGGAAAGATGAGAAAGATGCTCAAAAGATTTTAAAAGGCTCACTTTCACTGCGAACCTTTTTTCTGTTTGTGACAGTTGCATTGGGTGCATGGCTCAAATGCTTTTCAACCATTGCTGTTATAATTCCCATGTTTTTCCCGAGAATTGCAGTTGCAATGAGGCCTCTTTGGAAAAGCAAAAATGAAGGAGGAATGAATTCATGAATCAAAAAAACCGCTGTTTCAAGGCGGTAGACACACTATATATTCTTATGATGGTTCTCCCTGTCATAGCAGGACTTATAATTAAACTTCTGACAAAACCTGCATCAGAAGGGATTACAATCACAGGAGCACAAATCTTTTTTGAGATACCAATGCCTGTGCAAAATCTTCTCATAACAGAATCTCAGGTTAATTCGCTTTTTGTCCTCATAATGGTATTTGGTCTGTGCCTGTATCTGACTCATGGAATAATGGGCGAAAAATTAATGAAGCGCCATCTTTTGGCGAAGTGGGTTGTAGAGAAAGTTGAAAAAATGGTTGTGGGGAATATGGGACCTTATTTCAAAGGGTTCACAAGTTTTGTAATAGCCATTCTGGCACTTTCTGGATTTTCAAGTCTCATAACGCTTTTCGGACTGTTTCCACCCACATCAGATGTTAATATTGTTGCCGGTTGGGCAGTACTGGTATTTATTCTTATTACATACTATAAGTTTAAATGCGGACCGGTTCAATATATAAAAGGTTTGGCAGATCCCGTAGCACTTCTTCCGTTAAACTTGATTGGAGAAGTTGCAACACCGGTTTCCATGGCATTCCGTCATTACGGAAACGTTCTTTCCGGCTCCGTAATTTCTGTGCTTGTTGCCACCGGACTTCAGGGACTTTCAAAACTTGTTCTTGGGTTTTTACCCGGGTTTTTAGGTGAGTTTCCTTTTCTTCAAATTGGTCTTCCCGCAGTCTTGTCAGTATACTTTGACGTATTCTCGGGATGCCTTCAGGCATACATCTTTGCTATGCTCACCATGCTTTATGTTTCAGGCGGATTTCCCCTTGAACTTTATGAAGAAAGAAAAAGAAAAAAACAACAAAAACGCCTTATGGCAAAAACAAATGGAGGTAATTAATTATGTTGGAAATCGCAATCGGTATTATTTTAGGATGTTGTGCACTTGGTGCCGGAACTGCAATGATTGCAGGTATAGGCCCCGGTATCGGTGAAGGTAATGCAGTAGCAAAGGCTTGTGAAGCAATCGGCAGACAGCCTGAATGTAAAGGTGATGTAACAACCACAATGCTCATGGGTTGTGCTATCGCAGAAACCACAGGTCTCTATGCTCTCGTTATTGCAATCCTTCTCATATTTGTTGCTCCCGACCTTTTGGTTGAAGTGCTTAAAGCAAATATATAACAGAAAACTTTGGAGTGAGATTTTATGCAATCTTTAGACGTAATATCTGTCAATCTGTGGCAGATAATCATATCTCTTTTAAATCTTATCATCCTTTTTCTTGGTGTGAAAAAGTTTCTCTATAAGCCTGTTTGTTCAATGATGGCAAAGATGCAGGCTGAAGTGGATGAAAAATATGCTGATGCGGAAAATGCAAAGAATAAAGCGATGGAAGATGAAAAGTTCTGGAACGAAAAAATCCAATCTGCCAAAAGAGAAGCAGATGACATAATTTCTGATGCATCAATCCGTGCAAAATCAAGCAGTGAACGTATAGTCTCCGATGCAAAGGAAAAGGCAGAAGGCATTGTGCGTCAGGCTGAAGTTCAGGCACAACTTGAACTTAAAAAAGCACAGGAAGGCATCAAAAATGAAATTGTTGACATTTCCTGTCTTCTCACAGAAAAAATGCTGGAGAGGGAAATCAACACAGATGATCATAAAAATATGATAGATTCTGTTTTGAAAAAGTTGGGTGAAGAAAATGACTGAACTTTATAAAGAATACTCTCAGGCCCTCTTTATGCTTGCAGTTGAAGAAAATCTCCAGAAAAAGTTCCTTGAAGAACTCAAAGAGATTAAGGAAATATTCTTAAATTCACCTGATTTTATGTCTCTTTTGTCATCACCTGCAATTCCGCTGTCTGAGCGAAAAAAAGTGATTGACAACGCTTTAAAAGATAACTATCAGGAACACATTGTTTCTTTTATTAAACTTTTGTGTGACAAAAAACATATCTTAAGTTTCGACCTTTGTGTGGATGAATATGAGGCGCTTTTGGAAAATTTTGAAAGTACATCTGTTGCAAAAGTAAAATCGGCTTTGGAACTTTCGTCTGCTCAAATGGAAGAACTTACGGTAAAACTCAAAAAATTGTCAGGCCGTAATGTGGTTTTGGAATGTGAAACAGACAAAACACTTCTTGGCGGTCTGATAATCGAAATAGACGGAAAAGAGATTGATGCAAGTCTTAAGAGCCGTCTGAAAGAAGTAAAGGAAGTGATAAAACGATGAGTTCAAGACCTGAAGAAATAAGCAGTATTATAAAAGAGCAAATCAAAAATTATAACTCCCAAATAGAAATGAAAGAAACCGGAACAGTTATTCTCATCGGTGACGGTATCGCAAGAGTATACGGTCTCAGAGAATGTATGGCAAGTGAACTTGTTGAGTTTGAAGACGGAAGTTTCGGTATGGCACAGAACCTTGAGGATGACACCGTATCTGTAGCCCTCTTATCTGATACAAATAATATTCACGAAGGCACTCAGGTTCGCCGTACAGGAAAAGTTGTTTCCGTACCCGTTGGCGAGGCGCTTCTTGGAAGAGTTGTTGATGCTCTTGGAAATCCGATAGACGGAAAAGGGCCTGTTGCAACAACAAGTACACGCCCCATTGAATCAGACGCTCCCGGAATCATTGAAAGAAAAGAAGTTTCAGTTCCTCTCCAGACGGGGATCAAAGCCATTGACAGTATGATTCCCATAGGAAGAGGACAAAGAGAACTTATAATTGGTGACCGTCAGACAGGTAAGACTGAAATTGCAATAGATACAATCATAAATCAGAAAAACACAGGTGTAATCTGCATATATGTTGCAATTGGGCAGAAAAACACATCTGTTGTTCAACTTGCAAATCAACTTTATCAGTCGGGTGCAATGGAATATACAATCATAGTTTCTGCATCAGCATCAGAATCTGCACCCCTTCAATATGTTGCTCCCTATTCAGGATGTGCAATGGCTGAATATTTCAGAGAACAGGGCAAAGATGTACTCATAATCTACGATGACCTTTCAAAACATGCCGTTGCCTACAGAGCACTTTCGCTCTTGATTCGCCGTCCTCCCGGACGTGAAGCATACCCAGGAGATGTATTCTATCTTCATTCAAGACTTTTGGAAAGAGCGGCGTGTGTGGCAGATGAATATGGCGGAGGCTCAATAACATCACTTCCTCTCATAGAAACTCAGGCAGGCGACGTATCTGCCTATATCCCAACAAACGTAATTTCCATCACAGATGGTCAGATATTTTTGGAAACCGAACTTTTCCATTCAGGCGTTATGCCGGCGATAAATCCCGGTATTTCTGTCAGCCGTGTCGGCGGTGCCGCACAACTTAAAGCAATGAAAAAAGTTTCAGGTGAATTAAAACTTTTATATTCACAATACAGAGAACTTCAGTCTTTTGCTCAGTTTGGAAGCGACCTTGATGCCGACACCAAAAACAGACTTGCTCTTGGTGAACGAATTGTGGAAGTTTTGAAACAGGGAAGAAACGAGCCTGTAAGAGTTGGATGTCAGGTCGCGATTATCTATGCTGTAACAAAAGGATATCTTAATGATGTTCCTGTTAATAAAGTTAAAGATTACGAATATGAACTTTATGAAAAACTCGAAAGCAAATATTCCGATCTGCTCAACCGCTTTGAACAGGGCTTCTATGATGATGAAGATGTTGAACTCCTGAAAACAGCCCTTGGCGAAATGCAGAGGTGATGTGAATGGGTGCTGATATTAAAAGTTTGCGAAACCGCATAAAAAGTGTTGATTCAACTTTGCATCTTACCAAAGCGATGGGACTTGTGGCATCATCCAAAATCAGACGTGCCACAGAAAACATGAATAAGGGCAGAGAATATTTATCAGCCCTTGAAGATGCAGTCAATTCTCTCACAAGTTGTCCTGATTGTATGCAAAGCCCCTATATGAAAAAAAGAGGAGACGAAAAACTTTGCATGATAGTAATAGCAGGGGATAGAGGACTTGCAGGCGGATATAATGCAAACATCTTTAAACTTGCAAAAGAATTTGACACTCATAATATTATTCCCATAGGTAAAAGAGCCTGTGAACGTTTTGGAAAGAGCGTTTCATATGTAGAAACCTTTTCATATTCCGATGCTTTGGAAATATCAAAAAAAATCTGTGAAGACTTTAAAGGTGAAAAATATGACAAAGTAGGAATCATATACACATCATATAAGTCTATGATGACTCAGACTCCTGACATCAGATGGATTTTCCCTCTGGAAAGAATTGACAGTCAAAAACCATCGGGCGTAGTGTTTGAGCCTGATGAAGTGACAGTCCTCAATTCTGTAATAACAGAATATGTTGCAGGACTCATTATCAGCAAAGTAAGAGAAAGCTATACGTCAGAAGTTGTTGCAAGACGTTTTGCAATGGATAATGCAGGAAAGAATGCAACAGAAATGATAGAAGAACTTCAACTCAAATACAATCGTGCCCGTCAGGGTGCAATCACCCAGGAAATCACAGAAATTGTGGCCGGAAGCGGTGCACAGTGATTTGATATCCTTTATCATAAAAGGAGGAAAGAAAATATATGTCAGACATAACAAAAGGCAGCGTTTCTCAGGTAATGGGGCCTGTTGTAGACGTTCGTTTTGAAGAAGGCAATTTGCCTGCAATATATAACGCTCTCACAATGAAAAATGGTGAGAAAACTTTAACCGTTGAAGTTGCACAGCACATTGGTGACAACGTTGTACGTTGTATTGCTATGGCATCAACAGACGGTCTTAAAAGAGGTACACCGGTTACTGATACAGGGAAAGCAATCAGCGTGCCTGTGGGAAGAAAAACCCTTGGTAGAATTTTCAACGTACTTGGTGACGCAGTAGATAACATACCAAATCCGGAGGACGTTGAACGCTGGGATATTCACAGAAGTGCACCTGAATATTCCGAACTTTCAACTTCAACCGAAATTCTTGAAACAGGTATAAAAGTTATTGACCTTATTTGTCCCTATTCAAAAGGTGGTAAAATAGGACTTTTTGGCGGTGCCGGAGTTGGTAAAACCGTACTTATTATGGAATATATAAATAACATTGCAAAACAACACGGAGGTCTTTCAGTATTTACAGGTGTTGGTGAAAGAACAAGAGAAGGCAATGACCTGTACAATGAAATGAAAGAATCCGGAGTTTTGGCAAACACAACTCTTGTGTACGGTCAGATGAATGAACCCCCCGGAGCAAGAATGAGAGTAGGACTTTCCGGTCTTACCATGGCGGAATATTTCCGTGATGAAGAAGGACAGGATGTGCTCCTCTTTATAGATAACATTTTCCGTTTCACTCAGGCAGGTTCCGAAGTTTCTGCACTTCTCGGAAGAATGCCTTCAGCCGTTGGTTATCAGCCCACACTTGCAAATGAAATGGGTATTCTGCAGGAAAGAATCACATCCACCAAAAAAGGTTCAATAACATCCATTCAGGCAGTATATGTTCCTGCCGATGACCTTACAGACCCTGCACCTGCAACAACTTTTGCCCACCTTGATGCGACAACCGTTCTTTCAAGAAGCATTGCATCTCAGGGTATATATCCTGCGGTTGATCCTCTTGAATCAACAAGCCGTATTCTTTCACCAGAAATTTTAGGGGAAGAACACTATAGCGTTGCAAGAGAAGTTCAGAGAATACTTCAGCGTTATCAGGAACTTATGGATATCATTGCCATTATGGGTATGGATGAACTTTCTGATGATGACAAACTTCTTGTTCAGAGAGCAAGAAAAATTCAGCGGTTCCTTTCACAGCCCTTCCATGTTTCTGAAAAGTTCACAGGTATTGAAGGAACATATGTTCCTCTTTCTGAAACAATCAGAGGCTTTAAGGAAATTATCGAAGGAAAGCACGATGATATTCCTGAATCAGCATTCCTTTTTGTTGGTACAATTGACGAGGCTGTTGCAAAAGCGAAGAAGGTGTCACAGTAATGAAACCTTTTGATTTTATAATTTCATCACCCGACGGAAATGTTTTTGAAGGAAAAATCGAAAGTATTATCCTTCGTGGCGCATCAGGAGACCTTGCGATTCTTGCAGGGCATATCCCTTTTGCAACATCTGTAAAACCCTGTGAGTGCAAAATTGTCCTTGAGGACGGCACAGAAAAAACAGGAACAGTTGATGGCGGACTTCTCTCTGTAACAAAAGAGAAAACGACTCTGTTTTCAGGATCGTTTCAGTGGAAATAGAATGAAAAACAGTGCCTTTTTATGATGTATAATCATTTTGGGCACTGTATTTTTAGATATACAGGTGATATATATGAACAACAAAAAACAAATAGCAGAAAAATGGTATAAATTCCTTGGATTCAAAAAAGAATATGACAAAGCATTTTATGTTGCTCTTGAAGAAAAAGAAATTTTTTGTGACTCGATTTCTGATTATGATATTAATTCATCAGACGGACTTTCAAATCTCATTCACTTTCTTTATTTTTGCGAATCTCTGAAACTTGAATATGAAAAATTGGGAATCGGTGAAGATATTCTCATAGACACCTTAAAAGATATACCAAGATGGACAGATACATATACCAATCTCAAAGGTAATCTTTATCTTGGTCAACTCGGATGGCTTAGAAACCATCTCACATTAAGGCTGTTCAAACTCGGAAGACTTCAATTCTGCTTTGAAGATGCGCATGAGGACTATCCTGATGTAGAAGTGAAAAAAGGTGAAAAAATAGTTGGAATTCACATTCCCTCAACAGGTCCTCTTAATGTGGAAGAATGCAAAGAGTCAATTGAAAATGCAAGAAAGTTTTTTGAAAAGTATTTCCCTGAATATGAATACAAGATTTTTAATTGTCACTCATGGCTTCTTGATGAAACTCTTAAAAATGTTATGAAAAAGGAAAGCAATGTTTTAAAGTTTCAGACTCTTTTTAATATTGTATCATCATCTCCGTCAGATGCCATATTAAAATATATATTCACCTGGGACACTACAAGAGAAAATCTTATCGAAAAGCAGGGGACATCATCTTTTGCAAAATCCGTCAAAGAGCATATTCTTTCAGGCGGAACTTTCTATGAATCAACAGGAATAATTGAAAAATAAAACATAAGGGGGTGTAATTTTATCAATATCATTAAGTTAAGAATAATATAAAAAATTAAAACACACCTAACGAAGATAAAAAATTTGAGTTAGGTGTGTTTTCCTAAAAAATGGCATGCA
>SVJK01000063.1 GCA_015069015.1 Oscillospiraceae bacterium | reverse complement strand
CATCCACAGAAAGAGGACTTGAAAATTTTGCAGTTCCGCTTGTTGGAAGTGTGTGATTGGGGCCTGCCATATAATCGCCAAGAGCCTCGGGACAGTTTCTTCCCATGAAGATTGAGCCTGCGTGTCTTATGGAGTCAAGGTAGTCAAAGGGATTGTCCACACAAAGTTCAAGATGTTCGGGAGCAATTTCATTTGCAATTTCAATTGCAGCATCCAGAGTGTCTGCCACAATGATTTTGCCGTTGTCGTCAATGGATGCTCTTGCAATTTCTGCTCTTTCAAGTTTTGGAATCTGAACTTCCAACTCTTTTTGAACATCCTTTGCAAGTTTTTCTGAATCCGTAACTAAAACTGCGCTTGCCATCTTGTCGTGTTCAGCCTGAGACAAAAGGTCTGAGGCAAGGTGCTTTGGATTGGATTTCCCATCTGCCACAATGAGAATTTCACTTGGTCCTGCAATCATATCAATGGAAACAACACCGTAAACCTGCTTTTTAGCCTCTGCTACAAATGCATTTCCGGGACCTACGATTTTGTCCACTTTCGGCACACTTTCGGTTCCGTAGGCAAGGGCGGCAACAGCCTGAGCACCGCCGACTTTAAAAATTTTAGTAACTCCTGCAATGTGTGCTGCAGCAAGAATCACGGGATTGACTTTCCCGTCTTTTTTCGGAGGTGTTACCATAACAACTTCTTTGCATCCTGCAATGACAGCAGGAATAGAATCCATCAGAACAGTTGAAGGATATGCCGCAGTACCGCCGGGAACATAAAGCCCTGCACGGTCAACGGGAATAATTTTCTGACCTGTTACAATTCCTTTTTCATCATTTATGATAAAACTCTGTCTCACTTGTTTTTCATGGAATTTACGAATGTTTCTGGCTGCTTTTTTTAAAACTTCAAGAAATCTTTCATCCACAAGTGAAAGTGCTTCTTTAATTTCGTCATCTGTTACGATAAGTGATGAAAGATTTGCACCGTCAAACTTTTGTGTATATTCATAAAGTGCTTTGTCGCCGTTTTTTCTCACATTGTCAATTATTTCAGACACAATTTCGCAAACATTCATTTTCGGTGTAACCCTTGAAAAAATGTCTGAGTTTGCAACTTCACCATATTTTAAAATCTTAATCATTTTTGTCCTCCGTTTGTCTTGCCAGACTTTCTGTGATTTTTTCAATTTCGTCTGACTTGAATTTGAAACTTGCCTTGTTGGCAATGAGTCTTGCACTTATGGGAACAATTGTTTCTGTTACTTCAAGGTTGTTTTCTTTAAGGGTGGTTCCTGTTTCAACGATGTCAACAATAACATCGGAAAGTCCGAGTATAGGTGCAATTTCAATGGAACCGTTAAGATGGATTATGTCAATGTCTCTTCCGAGTGACGCATAATAGTTTTTTGCAATGTTAGAAAACTTTGTAGCAACTTTAAGAGTTCTTCGGGGATTATCTCTAAAATCTTTTTTTGCGGCAACTGCCATTTTGCATTTGCCAAAGCCAAGATCAAGAAGTTCATAGATGTCAGGTTCATATTCAAGTAAAATATCTTTTCCGGCAACACCAATGTCTGCTGCCCCGCGTTCCACATATATTGCAACGTCAGACGGTTTTACCCAAAAATATCTGACACCTTTTTCAAAATTTTCAAAAATAAGTTTTCTTGAATTTTCCCTGATTGAAGGACATTCAAAACCTGCTTTTTCAAACATATCATAAACCTTTTCCCCAAGTCTTCCTTTGGGCAGGGCAACATTAAGCATTGTTTTCAAGCATTTCAACCCCTTTCTCATTAAGTTTCAGAAGTTGTCTGTATTTTATCTTGGATGGAATCTGTTTTTGTGCCATAACACTCTTTCCTGCACTTGTCATCATTTTGACTGCATCGTTGAGCATGGAAATGTCACTTGTTTCATCATAGAGAATAATCGTGTCAACGTCAAATTCTCTTTTTGTTTCACCAAGACGTTCAAGTGTATCTGCATATACTGCAAAACCGATTGCTCTTGATTTTCTGTTCATTTTTTTCATCAGTTTGTCATACTGACCGCCTGAGAGAATCTCTTCAAAAATTCCGTTGACAAAACCTTTGAAAACAATTCCGTTGTAGTATCCGAGATTATTCGTAACAGAAAAATCAATGTGTATTTTATCGGAAAAACCGGCACTTTCCAAAAGACTTATGAGCATTTCAAGTTGTCCGATTTCTTCACTGCATTCATTCATAAACTTACCTTTTAGTTTTTCAATAACATCTTTTCCGCTTCCGTAAAGTGTCACAAGGGAAAGAATCTTATCTTTTGTTTCATCATCACACTCAGCCATACGGCAAATTTCAGCAATCTGATGAGCATTTTTTTCGCCCAGACATTTTATGAATTCTTTTTCGTCGTCAATGGATAAATCAAGACCAGAGATAAGTTTTGATACAATTCCCATATGAGATATGTCAAGAACAAAATCTTCGGATATAACCTTTAAACTTTCTGCGGCAAGAGACAAAACTTCATATATGCAATAGTCATCAATTGCACCTATGCACTCAAGTCCTGTCTGCATAATTTCCCTGTAAGAATCGGTGCTTTTTGATACCCTGTACACATTTTCGTTGTAATAAACTTTTTGAATGTGTTTTTCTGTGTCCTTGCTGTTTTTGATTATTGAAAGGGTAACGTCAGGCTTTAATGCCATAAGTTTTCCGTTTGTATCGGTGAAAGTGATAATATGATCAGAAACAAGGAAATCTTTGTTTCTCACATAAAGGTCATATTCTTCAAACTTACCCATCTTATACTGGGCATAACCGTATTTTTCATAAAGTGAACGAAGGGCAAAAACTGCGCGTTCCTCATTTTTTAAAAGTCTTGTGTCGATGTTCATGACAAATTCCTCCGGGGGATAACAAAGTTTACTTTATCATTTTAGCACGTTAAAGCGATAAAGTCAACAAAATAATTCTACATTATCACATTTTACTCCATTTTGCCAAAAAAGAGAATAGGCAAAGAGCATTTTTATGTAAAAAGTGAATGGAACAATATAGTTCATATATATAATTATGTAAATTTTACAACAGTTAGCCGTTGAAGATTCGAACTCAGCACGCTCTGCATCTGTGAAAAAATTCATATTTTTGGTGCGGAAAGCGAAGATGGGCTGACGCCCTTCGAACTTGACAATCAAAAAAGATGTGTTTTTTCACAGATGCAGAGCGTGCTGAGTTCGGATCTCCGACGGCTAAAGTATCAGAATTTATCTTCTGAGTCTCAAAATATGATTTAACTTGCAAACTTTATTGACATAATTAGGGTTTAATCTTATAATAAAAATGTAGGATGAGCCTGCACCCTTGTCGCGGGCATAGTTTCGCTAACATCAGGTCTCGCGAACAATTTTTTGCGAAAATTCCTATACAGTAAAAAACATAATCTTGCTTTACAGTAATTTTCAAGGAGAGAAAAAAATGAATTTTGAAAACTTAAAAAATTATCTTGATAATATCACCACAAAATACCACGTTCCCGGTGCAGATTGTATTGTGTATAAAGAACATGAAATGGTTTTCAGGCATCAGGTGGGAATGAGCGACCTTGAATCGGGCAAAAAAATATCTCACGATGACCTCTATCTCATATATTCAATGACAAAAATGATAACCTGCACAGCGGCACTTCAACTTTTGGAAAAGGGAGTATATCTTCTTGATGATCCTATCTCAATGTATCTTCCTGAATTTGAAAAAATGAAAATTTCAAATGACGAATTTGACACAACTGAGGGTGCAAAAATAATAACAGGAAGCACAATAGGAGCAGGTTCTCAAAAAAATGAATCAGGCTATGCCCAAAATTCTATAACCGTGAGAGACCTTTTCACAATGGGTGCAGGACTTGACTATGACCTTTTTGCATCCTACATTAAAGAAGCCGTAAAAAGGGGAGAGACAAGCACACTTGAACTTGTTCGTGCAATGTCTGAAATGACTCTCGGATTTGAGCCGGGTACAAGATACAGATACAGCCTCTGTCATGATGTTTTAGGCGGTCTCATCGAGGTGTGGTCAGGCATGAAACTTGGAGATTATATGGAAGAAAACATCTTCAATCCCCTTGGAATGAAAGACACATTCTTTGATGTTCCAAAGGATGAGGAAAGACTTTCACGTCTTGCCGCAAGGTATGTGTACGAAGACGATAAAGGCTTTGTGAGACAGCCTTTAGACTGTGTATATAATCTTTCTCCCGACTATCAGAGCGGTGGTGCAGGACTTTGCTCTTGCCCCTATGACTATGCTCTCTTCACAGATGCTCTTGCAAATGGGGGAGTTGGCAAAAACGGTAACAGAATCCTTTCAAAATATGCAATAGACCTTATGCGAACAAACCAACTCAATCCTCAGCAGTACATGGATTTTCAGGAAGTGAAAAAAGGATATACATATGGTCTCGGCGTAAGGGTTCATCATGATAAACAGACAAGCAGTTCAATCAGTCCCTATGGAGAATTCGGGTGGGACGGAGCGGCAGGCTCGTTTGCTTTAGTTGATCCCGAAAATAAACTTTCTCTTGTATATTTCCAGCATTGCCACAGTTGGGTTATGAATACGCAAAAGGAACTTAGGAATGTACTGTATTCATGTATAGATTAACCTGAAAAGACCTGCCAAAAAGTTGCGAATAAAATCTTAGCGTTTTATGGGTTTTTTATATGTTCTTATGGAATTTTTCCATTGACTAATCATTTGTCCGTATATATAATTACAAAAAAATACAAGGAGATGTTATATATGCAATCTTTATTTGCAAAGCAGGCACCTGAAGAGTACAATGGCGAAATTGCCGGATTTCACGGTGGTATAAATGGTCGTCCTTTCTGGAACGTCCACTCATCGCAATTTACATATAACCCGAAGTTGAGATTTCCAATAATTCCGGGAGCAGAGTCTTATGTTTTTACTGCAACAGATTCTGATGGCAAAACATATTCATTCAAATCCGAAAATTCAACCACACTTCTGACAGAAATATGGAAAGACCTGCCCACAGGTGTTATAACACTCAAAGTTGAAGCCTTTGACAAAAACGAAAAATTTATGTGTATATCCGGTATGCGTACATTTTTTAAATGCGATCCGTTTCCCGGAAGAGAAAATCTTTTGCCAAAAGCATATTCCTATCGCGAATGTGCTCTCAAAGCATACCGTTTTGCATATAACGACAAATCCATACAATATCTTTTAAAAAACGGAAAACCCGATCCTGAATATAACCTTAATGTGTTCCCATCAAAGATGCTTTCCGGCATAATAAATGCAATGATTACCTATGCAAAGATGGAAAGTGAAAATGCTGCCAATGCATTGGAAATAGCAAAAAAAGCAGCAGACTATCTTCTTGCCTTGTCCTATGGTGAAGAATCACCCCTTGCAGGCTTACCATATACCTACAGCATAGACCATTACGAAGAGGGGCAGGAAATACCTGTAAAGGTAGCATTGGATCGTCTTGGAAATGTAATGATGCTCTATCCGTGTATGGTTGCAGAAGCATACTTTAATCTGGCAGATGCAACAGGTGACACAAAATATTCTGATGCAGCAATAAAAATAGCAGAGTTCTACAGAGATAATGTCCAGCCAAACGGAAGCTGGTATTTGTACATTTCTTCCAAAGACGGAACACCCCAGGCAGAAAACTACTGTGTGCCCGACAAAATGATAAACCTGATGACTGTTATGTATAAAAGAACCGGTGATAAAGTATGGAAAGACCTGGAAGACGGCTGCTACAGATACATAGAAAAAAACTGTATAGACGGCTATAACTGGGAGGGACAGTTTGAGGATACTGCCATACGAAGCAACTATGAGAATCTTACCCACTTTACAGCACTCTCTGCAATAAGACATATTGCCGCAAACAAGGCAGACGATCCGCAGGCAGTAGAAACGGCAATCAACCTTATGCGTTTTGTGGAAGACCAGTTTGTGGTGTGGGGAAAATATGCTCCATGGTGCAGAAACACAGAATATAACGAGTTCTGGGAATCGCCGGCAGGCCTCGAACAATATCAGTGGTATGTGCCTGTTGACGGCAGTACAGCCGCCATCGCATCAGCTTTTCTGGCGGTCTATGAACTTACAGGAGATAAATTGTGGTATGAAAAAGCGTGTGCTCTTGCAGATATGATAACAAGAATGCAAAATGAGCAGACCGGTCTCATACCTACTCAATGGATTACAGAAAATCCAAAAACAAATATATGGAATTTCTGGATAAACTGTCATTTGGGTACAGCGCGCAGTATGTACAGATTATGGGAAGCAACCGGCGAATAAACCAAATATGAAGTGACAAAATCTGTCACCTTATTTCAGATTGTCGAAGAACACTCTTACTCTGATTCTTCTTCATGTTTATCAAATTCACAATAAAACAAATAAAAGTGCTTGTCTTAACAAGTGATTTTTCACTCAATTGAGACAAGCACTTTTTCTATATGGAAGTCTAAGCAGTTGCGTCAATATCCGAACTCGCCCAAAACAAGTAAAATAGATGTTTTTCCTCGTTGTCGGTCTTGAAATTATACAAGGAACAGGTATATCTTTTTTGACGTGCATATCAATCCGGAAATATCAGATTTTTTCTATATATCTGTCTGCTGAAATCATAAGTTTTTCAAATTCATTATTTGCTGAGCATATTTCAATGGTTATAATTCCGCCATAACCTTTTTCTTTGAAAAATTCCAAAACTTCATTGTTTTTAACAATTCCATCATCGAGTGCGGGTCCGTCATAATAAAGTCCGTCATAGAGGAAAGGTGTTTTTTCGCTTACCACTTCAACATCCTTGAAATGGGCATATACTGTTTTGTCATAAAACATTTTTGCTCCATGAACCTCATCAAATCCTGCAAGGGTATAGTTCCCACTGTCATATGTATACATAAGGTCGGGAACGTTCTCCATAAGCCATCTTATATCATCAAAACTTGTGTAGGGTAGACCTGTGAGAGAAAAGTTTTCAACAGTTGCCTGAATTCCGATTTCCTTGCCATATTTTGCAATTTCTGAAAAAAGTCTTCTGAAACCTTCCTCAAGTTCACCTTTCATATCTTCTCTGTAACTTTGAGCAGGTTGAGGAACAATCATAAAAAACTTGCTTCCTGCCATCTTTGCAAATTCCATTTGTTCCTTCATACATCTTATGGACTCGTCAATTTTTTCGTCAGATGACACATCACAAACAGTCAGACCGTGAACAGACGAAATTCCGATTCCGTGTTTTTTCAAATTCTGTGCAAATTCCTTTGGCGGAATCTTGTAAAAATAATCTGCGTTAACATCAACCCAGTCAATGGAGTGATTTTTTGCTTCGCAAAGCGCCTCGTCAAGGGTGAACCCTTTTTCTTTAATCCCTGCTTCAATTTGACTGTAAAATGCTCCAAGTTCAATCATTATGCTTTTTCCTCCCACAATTTTTCAAGGTATATTTTTGCTTCCATAATATCCCTTTTTTGTTCTTCTCCGGAGATTTCTCTTTCGATGGTTATGTCCATATCAAATCCGATTTCTTTTAATTTTTTAATAAATCCCGGGAAATTCACATCACCTTTTCCCAAGGGTGTTTCTATTCCGAGTTCTTTTCCCGATGTTGGATATTTTCCGTCTTTTGCGTGAATGTTTCTCACATATTCTCCAAAGACAGAAAGTGCATCAATCGGATTTGCTTTTCCGTAAAGAATAAGGTTTGCCGCATCAAGGTTTATTCCAAGATTTCCTGTTCCGATATCTTCAATTGTTCTTCTGAGTGTTACAGGAGTTTCCTGACCTGTTTCAAAGAGAAAATACTGCCTGTTTGCTTTCACATATTCACAAAGTTCGCGAAGAGCGGGAATAATTTCAGCATATTCTTTTGATGTTGGTATTTCAGGGAGAAAACCAACGTGAGTTGCAATAGTATCTACGCCAATTTTTTTCGCAAAGTCAGAGCCTTGCTTCAATTCTTCAATTCTCCGATTTCTGTATTCTTCAGGCATAAGCCCAAGGGTTTGAGGGCCTTCATAAAAATTCCATACAGCAGGTCCTGACCATCCGCACCAGAATGCAGAAATTCTCACACCGTATTTTTCACATGCATCCCTTATGATTTTTGCATATTCATCTGTGTGAAGATGAAGATTCCAACTGCAAAGTTGACAATTTGAAAACCCCATGCTTTTAAGTTCTTCAAATTTTTGTTCAATGTTTTCATCAAGTAAAACCAAAACTCCGAGATTCATTATATTTTTTCCTTTCCGTATTTTTCAGTAAATACTGTATCCATAGTGTCACAAACAGATTCAAGGGATGTTGTCTGAAATGGTTTGTCACAAACAACACAATCCACAAATTCTTCAATTTCACGTTTGTACATGGGATTGTCTTTTGATACAGAAAACTTTTCTGTTCCGTCATTTTTGTAAACGGTTATTTCATTTCCGATACATTCCACATATGCATCTTCAAAAGTCACACCGTAGGTTGCTTTGAATTTGTATGATGAGTGAATTCCCCAGTCCGTATTGATTGACACTGAAATATCAGGGTATGAATATATTGCATACACACTTTCAAATTCTGCCATTTTGTGACTTGATACCGTGTGAACATCAAGAGGTTTTCCGAAAAGCCACACCATAATGTCAACATCGTGAACGTGCATATCAATAATGCATCCGCCGCTTTTGTCATCTTTTAAAAGCCAGTTTTCCGATGACCAGAGAGGAAGGGGAGATTTTCTTGAAAATTCTGCCTTTACAGGTTTTCCGTATGTGCCATTATCAATTGCGTCCTTAAGGAAAATATATTCATCCGAAAACCGAAGTGCCTGACCTATCATAAGTTTCTTCCGGCATTCTTTTGCACAGTCTGCCATCATACGGCAATCTTTTGGTACTATTGCCATGGGTTTTTCTGAAAAGACATCAAGTCCTTTTTTCAGACAATACACACTTACCTCAGCGTGAAGATGACTTGGAAGTGCAATGAATACGAAATCAAGTTCTTCTTTTTCAAGCATTTCCTTATAGTCTGTGTAAAGATTATATTTTGAAAAATCGATGTTGTCCATGGAAACCGAAGTAATATTAAGTTCCATACTTTTTGTTATTCCTTCAAGTGAGGAGTTGCAAATTGCTTTAAGTTCAATATCACCTCTTGCTTTTTCTATTTCCAATAGATTTAAAAAATGAACTTTTCCAAGTCCGCCAAAGCCTATAATGGCATATTTTTTCATCCGATGTACCTCCAAAAAATCATATACAATTATAATACAATAAACCGCCCTGAAAATCAAGAAGAATATGGAAAACAACACATGGTTTGTTCTTAAAAGTCTACAAAAAAATATGCTTTTAAAAGGAGTCTGTGCCAAAATGTGACAATATGTTAAAAACTCTGTTTACATTCTCTAATCAAAGTGGTAATATAATTACCCGGAGGCGATACATAAATATGAAAACGTTTGAACCAAAGATAATATCAGCACTAAAGGACTATAACGGCAAAAAACTCACAAATGACATAATTGCCGGAATCATAGTTGCAATAATTGCACTTCCTCTTTCAATTGCCCTTGCAATTGCGTCGGGCGTATCTCCCGAAAGAGGACTCTACACCGCAATTGTTGCAGGTTTTGTAATTTCTCTTCTTGGCGGAAGCAGGGTAAATATATCAGGTCCCACAGCCGCATTTGCAACTATCGTTGCAGGAATTGTTGCAACTTACGAAATGTCGGGACTTGTGATTGCAACCATTATGGCAGGTATCATCCTTGTGATAATGGGACTTTGCAAATTCGGTGTCCTTATAAAATACATTCCTCACACCATAACAACAGGTTTCACATCAGGTATTGCTCTCACCATAGTAATCGGACAGATAAAGGACTTTTTCGGACTCACATTTCCCGATGGCACTCAGGCAGTTGAAACAATGGAAAAACTCACTGCAGTATGTAAGTCCTTTTCCACATTTAACTATCAGAGTCTGATAGTCGGCATCATCGCCCTTGCAATTTTAATCATCTGGCCTAAAATCAACAAAAAAATACCCGGCTCTCTCATTGCCGTGGTCGCAGGAGTAATAATCGTTAAATTCACAGGTCTCAATGTAAACACAATAGGAGACCTCCATAATATATCAGCATCTGTTCCCACATTTTCAGTTCCTGAAATCAAATTTTCGATGATAGGAAAACTTATTTCACCTGCTTTCACAATTGCAATTTTAGCAGGTATAGAATCACTTTTGTCCTGTGTTGTGTCTGACGGAATGATTCACGATAAGCATAATTCCAACACAGAACTCATTGCTCAGGGTGTCGGCAACATCTGTTCAGGTCTTTTTGGCGGAATCCCTGCAACAGGCGCAATTGCAAGAACTGCCGCTAATGTTAAAAACGGCGGAAGAACGCCTGTATCGGGCATTGTTCACGCCGTAACTCTTCTTTTGGTTTTAGTTGTGCTTATGCCTTATGCAAAATGGATTCCTATGCCTGTTATTGCCGCAATTCTCTTTATGGTGGCATATAATATGAGCGAATGGAGAGAGTTTCGTGACATATGCAAAACTGCACCAAAAAGTGACATCTCCGTTCTCATCCTGACCTTTGTTCTCACAGTTGTGTTTGACCTTGTGGTTGCAATTGAAATAGGAATGCTTCTTGCGGCAATTCTCTTCATAAAACGTATGGCGGATGTAACAAAAGTGCGTACATGGGAAACAATTGAAGACAGGGTAACAGACGATCAGGGAAGACTCAAAAGAATCCCTGAAAGAACTCAGGTCTTCGAGTTTGATGGGCCGATGTTTTTTGCCAACTCAGACATAATTTCATCATTGGATGTTAAAGACGGTATCAAAGTTATGATACTCAGAATGAGATGTATTCCATCAATAGACATATCCGCTCTCCACGCCCTCACATCTGTCTATGAACATTGCAAAGAAAAAGGAATAGAAGTAATTTTCTCCCACGTTAACAAACAACCCAAAAAAGTCATGAAAAAAGCAGGTTTCTGGGATATGGTTGGTGACGAAGGCTTTGCAAAAAATATAGATACAGCACTTTCAAAGGCAGAAAAAATTGTGAAAAATAGTTAAGCAGATGCGTCAGTATCCGAACTCGTCTGAATTGAGTAAAATAGCCGTTTACTGTCGTTGTCGGTCTTGAAATCCGTCAGGATTCCTTCAACCTTCCGCCTCGGTAACCAACAATTTTATCTCAATTCAGGTTCAGAGAATTTTCGGTGTGGGATTTTTGCGTCAATGGGAGGCAAAATA
>SVJK01000062.1 GCA_015069015.1 Oscillospiraceae bacterium | reverse complement strand
ATATCGCAGGTAGCTACTCCTGCAAATATAACCAAAGAAATTTTATGAAAAAGAAATTTTATGGAAAGGAGAAATAATTAAAACTACCCCTTTCGAGATAGTTTTAATTATACGTGAATATTTGTGAAAGATTATATTGCAAAAAGGACTCTTGACGTGGCAAATTATATGTTGGAAACAAAATGCACCGTAAGGGGAGCAGCACTTAAATTCGGTGTATCAAAATCCACAGTTCACAAAGACATAAGTGAAAGACTGAAAATGCTCAGTCCCATATTATATTCAAAGGCGAAAAATCTTCTTGAAACAAACAAATCGGAGCGTCACATTAGAGGCGGAAATGCAACAAAAAGAAAATATATGCACAAAACCACCTGTTCTGATTTATGAATATGATACATTGAAAGAACAATAAAAATATGATATAATTTATTATATCAATTATACGGAGGAATGACTATGAAGGCACTTATACTTGCTGCAGGATATGCCACAAGGCTTTATCCTCTCACATTGAATCAGCCCAAAGCACTTTTGCCAATCAACGAAAAACCGATTATTAACTACATTACAGAAGAAATTGAAACCATCGATTCAGTTGACGAAATTATTGTTGTGAGCAACGAAAAATTCTATCCTCACTTTACACAGTGGAAAGAAACCTATTCAGGCAAACTTCCTGTTGAGATTGTCAACGACCATACAACAGATGATTCAAATAAACTTGGCGCAGTCGGAGATATACAGTATGTTATTGAAACTCTCGGTATTGATGACGAACTTCTGATTATTGCAGGAGATAACATTTTCACATTCAAACTTCTGGATTTTTACAATGAATATAAATCCAAAAACTGCGATATGATTCTCACAAAAGAAATCAATGATATTGAAGAACTAAAGAGAATGGCAAACGTGACTTTAGACTCAGACGGTAAGGTCATACTTATGGAAGAAAAACCCCAAAATCCAAAGAGCAACATCGCTGCCTTTGCTTCATACATATATAAAAAAGACACTGTTAAAATGATAAAACAGTATCTTGATGAAGGCAACAATCCTGATGCTCCGGGTTTTTTCCCCAGTTGGCTTTATAAGATAAAAGATGTATGTGCATACACTTTTACGGGTGAGTGCTATGACATAGGTACTCCTAAAGCGTATAAAGAAGTTAATGATATATTTGCCAAGAATAATTAGTAAAACGGGACTGTAAATTAATTTGCCGAATTAATTTACAGTCCCTTGTTTTGTCGTACGAAAAAATCTGAAACACGCTGTCGTATTTTATCTCTCAATAAAAACTATCTTCACATAGCCGTCAGAGTACTATCAGACGGCTATGCTATGTCCTACTCAAGTATATTTGATGTTATAAAATCCACTCCATAGGAAATCAACTTTTCTGCAACCGTTTTATCATCACAAGTCCAACAATTCACCTTTATTCCTTTTGAATGCATAAGTGCTACATTTTCTGCACTTAGCCTTTTGTATGATATATCAAGATCAAAGTTGTACTTTTTCAATTCATCCGTCATTGTATTGGTTATCCTGCCGGATGTCAGAAACTGAATTTCATTTTCAGGCAAAAGCTTTCTAACATTAACACAATTTTCAAAATCAAATGAAATAAATATTACATTTTCTATATATCCTGTCTTTTTTATTTCTTCTACAAGCATTTCTATGTGTTCTGCCAAAAAATGATTCTTAATCTCAAGAACACAAATTTTCCGATACTTTTTACATATTCTGATATATTCACTCAACAGAGGAATTCTTATGTCCTTCCTGTCCGTTGATTCATCAATATCAGGAAGAACAATATTTTCAATTTCGGAATAATTGTTTTTTTCCACATCTATTTTGTACTCACCCAATGATACCCTGTCAGTTTTTTCATCGTGTATTATTACGAATTTTTCATCCTTGGTAATATGAACATCGGCTTCTATACCAAAATAACTTCTGTTTGCTGCCGCTATAAATGCAGGACAGGTGTTCTCCTTTTCTATTCCGCTTAAACCTCTGTGAGCTATCATCTTGGTAGCACCCAAATTAACTTTAATGGTATTCATAAAAAAATCCTCCAAAAACTACTGATTTCATTATAGACTATTCATAATCTGCAAACCATTTTAATCCCGGATTTATTTAAAAGTATTCGATATTTTAATTTTCTGTTTACCATAGAGTCCAAAGTTTCCTGAACAAAAAAAAGTTACTGTAGCAACTATTGCAAAAAAGAGGGCAGATTTTATTCCGAAAACTTCCAAGGCAAGAATAAATGCGGCAACAGGGCACTTTGTCATTCCTGAAAAAAGAGCAACAAAGCCAAGGGATGCACCAAATCCTGCACCTATTCCCAAAAGGGAGCCCACAACACATCCAAATGTTGCACCAATAAAAAATGTGGGTACAATTTCTCCGCCTTTAAATCCTGCGGCAACCGTTATTGCAGTAAATATGATTTTAAGTAAAAAAGCCTCATATTTTGCACTTCCCGAAACTGCACGTTCAATAACATGCATACCAACGCTGTTGTAGTCTGTCGTGCCTAAAAGTACTGTCAGAAGAACTATCAAAAGACCACCGACTATTGCACGGATATAGGAATTGGAAATACATTTTTCCATTATATGTTCTGTCTTATGGAGGGCTGTTGCAAAAACAATGCATACTCCTGCACAAAGCAAAGCCAATATTGCAACCTTTAAAAACAGACTGATTTCATATCCTGAAAAAGAAGCCATAGTAAATCTCACGGGAGACACTTTGAAAAACAAGGCTACAAAATATGCTGTCAATGAAGATATGACACCGGGAAAAAGTCCGCAAAAATTAAACATCCCCACCCTTGTAACTTCAAGGGAAAATACGGTTGCTGTAAAAGGCGTTCCGAAAAGTGCAGAGAATACGCTGCTCATTCCGGCACTTACAAAAAGTTTCAGATTTTCATTTTTTTGTTTCATTACCTTGCCCATATTATAGCCCATACTTCCGCCAAGTTGCAGTGCTGCGCCTTCACGTCCGGCAGAGCCGCCAAGCATATGAGTGATTACTGTGCCGACAAATATTAGCGGAATCATAATCACAGGAACATCTTTATCTTCTTTGATTGACTGAAAAACACGTTTGGTGTCAATGTTACCTTTTGAACGGAAAAGTTTATATAAAAATGCTATCACAAGACCTCCAAGAGGCAAAAAGAAAATTATGAACGGATTTTCTTCTCTGAGCCCGATAGCGTGCTCAACACATATGTGAAAAACTGTTCCTAAAAGTCCTCCTCCGATGCCTATCAGAAGACTTATAAGCAGCCATTTAATTGTGTCTAAAGTACCTTTTAAAAATTTTTTCCAAAAACTCATTTCTGTTTTTCCTCCGAAGTACTATGTTTAAGATGTCTGACAAATATGATTACATATCTTTTATGTAGTTTACAAGTTCATAGATTTCAGATTTATTTGTAAAATCCCCGTCTGCGTCACAAAGTTCAATCAGAAGCTTTTCCATTTCGGTTGGTTCTTTTTTGGATGACATAATTTTTTTCAGAGTCTTAATGGCTGTTTTATGTACCAAAGTCAGTTCATCAATAATCATCTTTCCCGAAAAATTAAAAATTCTGACATTTTCAGGGATACCTGTTTTAAAATTCTTTTTAACTACAAGGTCATCATAATACCCTCTGCAATCTGTTGGTGTAATTCCTGTTGTATATACGGCAATTTTTTTATCTTTTAATTTATCAATCTTTTTTGTGATAAAATGTATGCCGTTTATGACCTCGGCATAAAGTCCTCCGCCGTATACTATGGCGTCATAATTTTCCAGTTCTTCCAATGATACATCCTTTACATCTGCAACTTTGCAGGAAAGTTCCTCTCCTATCCACTGTGCATAGGTTTTGGTTGAACCATATTTTGTCTTATAAATAACTATTGTATTCATAAAAATGTCACCTCTCATAGCATAATATCACCAAAACATCAAAAAGGCAACTTTACAATTAAGAAAAGTTACCTTTTTGTAATTTATGTTCAAAAATTATGAATTATTCCATAGTCTGCATATTCAAAAATTCTTGCATCTTTATCAGGATTTATTGCAATCACCGTGTCAGCCCCTTCAATGGCACAGGTATGATGAACTGCACCTGAAATTCCTATGGCTATATAGACTTTTGGACTCACGGTTTTCCCTGTAAGACCTATCTGATGCTCATAGGGTGCAAGATTTGCATCAACAAGTCCTCTTGATGCACCAAGTTCAGCATTTAATTTTTTCGCAAGTTCCTTTGCCTTTTCAATACTGTCTTTCGCACCTTTTCCAAGAGATACAATAACATCGGATGAACTCTGTTTTGTTCTGACGGTTGCCATAACGGGTTTTGTCATACACATAATTTTAGCAGTGATATTTCCTCCCTGAGCCGGTCTGTACATAAAAAGATCTTTTCCGTCTGTCTCAAGATGGGTGCAGTCAGCACAAAGTCCCGTTGAAAGCATAGATGCAACAACCGGTGCATTTTTTCTTCCCCAAAGATCAGCATTCCACAAAACAAATTCAGGTTTTTCTTTCTCTATTTTTCTGAAAATCTCTTCAGGTGAAAGTTTTTCAATTAATGTTACGGTTTTTGCAATTTTTTCAGCCTTTTTTATGACCTCTTTTCCAACCGCCCATACATTTTTAAGTTTTTCAGGAAAATCTTCGCTTCTTTCTTCTTTTTTTTCCGTATTTCTTAGTTTCTCTACCAGGTCAGGAAGTTCATCATAGGAAATGAATTTGCATTTTCTTTTTCCCGATGTGTTTTCAAATGTTTTTAAAACCCTTGTGGGAGAACCTTTAAGTCCGCATTTTTCCTCATCACATCCAATGTGTGAATTGTTTAAAATCTTAATGTCACCCAATTTTGAAAAAATGCTTGGAAAGCGCAGAACATATCCCCTCTCAACTGTTATGAGAGCAGGAACGGAAACTATTTCTTCTTCGTTTCTTGTTCTTACTTTAAGCGAGCCTGATTTGCGTTCAACTGACATTGCACCTGTCACAAGCGAAATCCTAAGTTTTTCAGAGAGCATGGGACCTACCTGAGCAGTATCTCCGTCAACGCTTTGTCTTCCACATAAAATGAGATCATACTCCATTTTCTTTATTGCCTCTGACAAAATATATGAGGTGGCAAGAGTGTCTGAACCTGCATAGATTTCATCTGAAACAAGAACAACTTTTGCCCCCAGTCTCGTCAGGGGCAAAAGTGCGTCTTTAGTTTTTTCGGGTCCCATGGATACTACTGTCACATCATCTGAAAGCGTGAGAGCGCACTCAAGGGCTGATGCATCAAATGGGTTTATTTCACCTTTGATTATTTTTACACAAACCAAAATTTTCATCAGAACATACCTTCTGAAATCTCTTGCGTTGCACAGAATTTTACATCAGGATGATTTCTTAAAAGTGTAGCGGGAATCTGTGGCTGAATTTTGTCGAAAAGAACACGTTTTGCAATTCCGTGCTGCCACGGTCTGTTTAAGGCAATATATACAGAGCGTGAGTTTAAAATCTGTTTCATACCGATTGTTATACACCATTCGGGCATTCCTCTGAGGTCCCCTCTCTGATAGCCATAGGCATTTATGGTTCTTGTTTCTCTTGTTATGGGAAGTACTCTTGTGCCAAGATTTCCAAATTCTTCTGCCGTTATGGGATCATCCTCTTCCGCCGCTTCATTGAAAGCAAGATGGCCGTTTATGCCAAGACCGCCAAGGCATAGGTCAACACCGCCAAGGTCTTCAATAAGTTTGTCATATTCAGCCTCTTTTCCGGGCTCGGGAAAATGGCGCTGACTCTCAGGCATTACAAGTTCGGGATCTACAAGAGAATAGAATTCTGTGTTCATTCTCTTTTTGAAGCTCATGGGATGTTCGGGATCAATTGCCTCTGTTGGTGTTATCATATATTCATCCATATTAAAGAAATGCACACGTTTGAGTGATACTTTGAGTTGATTTACAAGCCTTGCAAATATGGGATACTGATCTGTGGGACCAACAGGCACAATCATTACTGTGTCCTTTCCCTTTTCATTGTTTTTCATAATTTCTTCGAGCATTGCAAGAGCCATATCAAAATATACGTCCCACTCTGCTTTTACTGTTTTAAATTCTATGTTATTTCCTACTTTCATAATCAGACTCTCCTTTAGTTATCTAATATTATATATAGGTTCAAGTGCTTTTTGTATCGCTTTGTATCTTTCAAAGACTTTTTGGTACAATTTTGTATTTTCTTCATTTGGCAATGTTTCTGATACCACATGATTACACACTTTCAAAGCATGCTTTTCATCTTCAAACACCCCTGAAGCAATTCCTGCAAGCATAGCACTTCCAAATGATGAGTCAGCATATTTCATTTGCACAAGTTTGATCCCGAGAGCGTCGCTTATCATCTGACGCCAAAGGGGGCTTTTTCCTCCACCGCCAATGATTTGAGCACTGTCTTCATGATCTATATTCATACTGTCGAGAGTATTTTTGCAATCAAGCATACTCATAGTAACACCTTCAAGAACCGCACGGGTAAAGTGGGACTTATTGTGAAACGCTCTTACTCCCGTAAAACTTGCACAGAGGTCGGGGTTTTGGTATGGCGTCAGTTCTCCGTTTAAATAGGGATGAAAAATCACACCTTCCGAACCTATGGGAACCTTTTCTGCCAGAGAATTAAGTTCATCATAATCTCCGCCAAATGTATCTCTGAGCCATCTGTAGGATGCTGCGCAGGATTTTGTGGCAGTTCCCGGATAGAAAAGACCGTCTATCACGTGAGAATAGTTCACCAGATTCACATCGGGATATGCCCTGTCAGTTACAACACAAATTCTTCCTGCCGTTGCAAGTTTTAAGGTCATCTGACCTTTTGACACCGCACCTGAAGCGAAAACTTCCATCACTGTGTCGGTTGTTCCGCAAATAACAGGTGTTCCTTCTGCAAGTCCTGTGATATCAGATGCCTCTTTTGTAATTGTTCCAACAATATCAGTGGGTTTAACAATTTCGGGCATCAATCTTGTGTCAATGCCAAGTATTGAGCAAAGTTCCTCATCCCATGCCATTTTGTTTATGTCAAACATCATGGAACCTTCGGCTTCAATGTAGTCTGTTACGTAGTCCCCTGTCATAAAGTGGCGAACATAGTCTTTGGCAAAAAGAATTCTTTTTATTTTTGAAAAGACTTCGGGTTCATTGTTTTTTATCCACATAAGTTCGGGAAGTGTCCATATTGTCCCCGGTGAGTGAAGCACTTTTTTTAAGATGGAATCATTGTAGTTATCTTTTAAGAACTCAACTTCCTTTGTGCATCTTGTGTCTGTCCAGTATATGGAATTTCTCAGCACATTGAAATCCTCATCCATAATTACCGCAGTGTGAGTTGCCGCATCAAAACATACGCAGTCAATATCTTCGGGCAAAACTCCGCTTTTTGAGAGTACTCCTTTTATATTTTCGACTGTGGCATTAACCCAGTCCTGTGGATTTTGCTCTGCATAACCGGGTTTTGGGTAACTTGTGGGATATTCAGTTGTATTAGTTGCCATAATTTCGCCGTTCTCGCATAAAAGAGTTGCTTTTGATGCGCCTCCGCCAAAATCTATTCCTAATAAATATTTCATAAACTCACCTTTAGGAAGGAATGTGAAAATTGTCCCCGATCGCCAAACCTCACCCTCAACGTACTCTCTCGTATGCTTTCGGGTTACCATGCCAAAGGCATTCGGTTTGACAATTCTAAACTGATTTTTGCCATCCCTTTGTAATTTTTACTTTTTGACAGAAATTTTTTGTGGTTTTTCCCTTTTCGGGGGATAGGAAAATTTAGTTCAGAATGGACTAATCGAATGCCAAACCTTGGTTTGGCACGTCAGCCCGAAGGCGTACAAAGGTACGTCGAGGGTGAGATTGTTCATTGTGGACAAATTTTACATCCCCTTACCACTAACCTTTTATTTGTTGAGAAAGGGCGAGGTTGTTCATTGTGGACAAATTTTACATCCCCTTACCCTTATCCTTTATTTATTGAGCCATACATGATCAGGATCTGTTGTCATAAAGAAACCTCTGTTTTTTCCTGCCATTATCCAGAGCATATAGTTTTTATAACCGGGTGCTGAATGGAACGGATGGTACCCTCTTGGTATTTCTACAAAGTCACCTGATTTAACTGTATATGTTTCGTCAACGTCACCTTCCAGCGTATAAACCTTTTGAATACCAAATCCTTGCGGCTTATCAAATTCAAAGTAGTAGATTTCTTCCGTTGCTGCCTCTTGCGGCATATTGTCATCATCATGCTTGTGAGGGGGATAACTTGACCACTGACCGCCTTCTATCCAACATTCTCCTATATATATCTGATCTGCCTCTATTCTTTCATCAAGAACAAACATAGCATGTCTTTGCCATCCGGGTTTACCCAAATCTTTGGCAATAACATCTTCCGGCTTTATAAGTACAGGCTTGTGATCCTTATTTGAAGGACACTTGGCAACTGCAATCGAGACCTCACCAACACCTGTTATTGTAAACTCTGTATTCCGGGGAATATACACACCTGTTGCATTGCCGTCAAAAACCGTTTTTCTGTCTCCGATATTTTCATATTTAAAACCATTACCTGCAACACTGCATTTACCGCCCAGAATAACAAGTCCATATTCTTTGTCGCTTTCTGAATATGTTTTGATCTGTCCGTCTTCAAGTTTAACCATATCGATTTCAACATTTTGACAGAAACTGTCATCTTTAGTAAATATTTCGGATTTACCTGTTTTTTTGGTCCAGGTTCTTTTATACATTAATTCCACGCTCCTTTAAAAATTCTATTGTTTTTTCATATGATGGCACACTTTCTCTTGCGCCAAGGCCCATACATTTTATTGCAGACACTGCACTTGAAAAAACACACGCATCATAATATTCCATTCCTTTTGATACGGAAAATGCAAAAGCACCATGGAAAACATCACCAGAGCCATTTGAATCAACCGCATCAACCAAAAATGCAGGATATTCAGATAATTTCTCACCATCATACATAACCCCACCTTTTTTTCCGCATGTAATTACCACAACTTCAGGGTTATATTTTTCGTAAAGAATTTTTGCAGCCTCAGATACTTTGTCTGCTCCTGTTTTTCCGAGGGCAAATTCTTCTGACGGGATTAAGATGTCCGTATTTTCGAGAAGTTCGTCAATTCCTTCATAGAGTCCGCCTGCATCATAGAGAACTTTTACTCTGTTTTCTCTTGCGATTTTTGCACCCTCTGTTGCTGCCTTTATGTCATTTCCGTCAACCATGAGAATTTTTGCATTTTTTATGGCATTTATCTGTTCGTCATCGAGTTCTGTTGGCGGCACATTTCCTCTGTGGAAAATACAGGTTCTTGAAACCGTTTCTTCTGACAAAATTACATGAGATTCAAAACTGTCATATCCTTTTTCCACGGTCACAAATTCTGTGGACACTGCATATTTTTCAAAATCCTCCACAAGGAACTTTCCTTGTGCATCATCAGAAACATTTCCTATAAATGCTGTTTTTCCTCCGAGTTTTGATGCGGCAACGAGTCCTGTTGCGCAAGGTCCGCCGCCGCTTTTTTTGATGGAGTCTGCTTTTATTTTGGTGTCCTCTTCAGGGAACTTTGGAACAGTTATTAAAATGTCATATACATTTGCACCAATGCCTACTATATCTGCCATTTTTACGCCTTCCCGTCAGCACCGCAAAGTTTGATTTTGCTAAGTGCCAACTGTTTTACTGTTTCTATCGGGTGTTTCATAAATGTGTCTATTCCAAGAGGTCTTTTGGGATCTGCAAGAATCTCTTTTGTGCCCTCAGCAAATGCACAGCACACATCTGTTCCAATGTTCATTTTTCTGATACCGGCTTTTATTGCCTCTTTTACCTGTTCATCGGGAATACCGCTGCCGCCGTGAAGTACAAGAGGGATCCCTCCGGTTGCTTCCCTTATCTTCTTTACTCTTTCAATATCAAGTTTGGGTTCTTTTTTGTAATGACCGTGTGCATTTCCGATTAAAACCGCAAGGCAGGTTACGTTTGTGCTTTCCACAAACTGTTTTGCCTCTTCGGGATCTGTGAAATCTCCCATAACATCATCATTGACACTTCCAACGTGTCCAAGTTCACCCTCAACTGTCACATCTACAGATGAGCAAATTTCAACAATGTGATTTGTGTTTTTGATGTTCTCGTCAAGTTCGTGAACAGATCCGTCATACATTATTCCTGTTGCACCCCAACGAAGGGCTTTTTGAACTTCCAACTCTGTTGCACCATGGTCAAGATGGAAACATACGGGAACTGTTGCTTTGTGGGCCGCTGCAACAATTGCAGGGCAAAGGTAATATCCCACTTCTTCATTGAGAAGTCTTGGGTACACCTGCATGATGATGGGAGCGCGGAGTTCTTCTGCCGCTTTCACCACACCCATTACGGTTTCTGTGTTATACACGTTAAAGGCAGGGATGGCATAGCCCCCTTTTTCCGCCATATCTATAATTTGTTTAAGCGTTACAAGCATCTAATACAGCCTCCTCCAGTTTAAGAAGTTCTATCGCCTGTGGTTTTGTTTTTGAAAGTGCCATATAATCTGCAACGCTTTCAGTTACCACGATTTCTGCGTTCATATTCATAGCATTTTTCCATCTGTTTTTAGCCACTTCGTCTATTACGTCACTCATATATTCATTCATTATAAGATGTCCCGCAAGTTGAGTGTATTCCTTGCAAAGAAGCATTTCTCTCACATCACCGATGGAGGAAAGAATGTCTCTTATAGCCTGTGTTTCTTCAAGGTCTCTTGCAAGAAGGGGGCTGTCCTGAGGAGTGAATATTTTGTCGGTTTTCTTGACTTTAAGACTTCCGTCTTTTATGAGAGATGCCACAAATGCAGGGAAAGTTACAATTTCTGCAGTTAATTCAATGCCCCATTCCTTATATTCCCTCATCATTACTTTGGCGTCGCCCGCATCATAGCAGATAACTTTTTTGTAACCATTGAGTACCTTTGCACAAGATTCCATGATTGCCTTTGTTTCAGCACTTGCACCAACAAGGAAATCCATGGAATATCCGCTATTTGGCTCATTTTCAAGGATTGCAAAATTAACATTTGCTTTTTTGAGAAGTTCAACTGCAGATTTTGCACATCCTTTTGCTCTTGCATCTTCGCCAAGGAAGAAAAGAGTTTCAGAATCCTCAATTACGGGAATGTGAGGATTCTTTTCTGCCCCATAGATATTACCTTTTTCCGAAAGGTTTGCAATCATTTTTAAAACATAATCAGGAAGTTTTCCGTCAAGAGCAGCACCAAGGCGTGCCTCTTTTGTGAACATAACGGGATCCCAGCCTGTTACACAGTCTGTCATACAACCGCCGCAAAGTGAACATTCG
>SVJK01000061.1 GCA_015069015.1 Oscillospiraceae bacterium | reverse complement strand
CATGGTTTTAAAAGACGGAACAAAAATGAGTAAATCTCTCGGTAATGTTGTAAGCCCTGAAGAAATCATAAATAAATATGGTGCGGATACTGCAAGACTTTTCATTCTCTTTGCTGCTCCCCCTGAAAGGGATCTTGAGTGGAGTGACACAGCAGTTGAAGGTTCATATCGCTTTATCAACAGAGTATTCAGATTTGTTGATGATAATAAAGATAAGATTGACTATTCTCTTACATATGATAAATCGACACTTTCTTCAAAAGACAAAGACCTTCGTTATACACTCAATTATGCAATCAAAAAAGCAACAGATGATATAGGAATCCGCTTTAACTTTAACACTGCAGTAAGTTCAGTAATGGAACTTGTAAATGCGCTTTATGCATATGACGGAGACAACAATGCTCTCATTTCTGAAGCAGTAAAATCTGTTATCATTATGCTTGCACCAATTGTTCCCCACGTTACAGAAGAACTTTGGGAAATGACAGGCGGAAAAGACAGTGTTCACGATCAGCAGTGGGTTTCCTATTGCGAAGATGCCCTCGTTAAAGATGAAGTTGAAATTGTTGTTCAGATAAACGGTAAAGTTAAAGGAAAAATGAACATCAGCACAAGCCTTGACGAAGATGCTATAAAAGAAACCGTTCTTTCAGATGATAAAATTAAAGAGTTTATAGACGGAAAGCAAATTGTAAAATTCATTGTTGTAAAAGGTAAACTTGTAAATATCGTAGTTAAATAATTATTAAAATTTTTATCAGGGGGCGGATGCCCGCATTCGCTTCATATGTTGTGTATTGCGGTTAATTTTGCCCCTGATTTCTTTGATGAAAGGATGATTGATGTGAATAAAGATAAGTTTTATGAGGTTTATGAAATAAAAACCATCAAAGATATGCTTAGAAAAACCACAGAAAGACATTCTGAAAACACAGCATTTTTGAGAAAACTAAAAAAAGGTGATCCATACACACCTGTAAAATATAGAGAATTCAAAGAAGATGTGTGGGCGCTCGGTACTGCATTTATGTCTCTCGGCCTTTCCGGAAAAAGAATTGCCGTAATAGGTGAAAACAGATATGAATGGGTTTGTTCATACATGGCGGCTGTAAACGGTGACACCATTGTTGTGCCGATAGATCCCGAACTTGCCGCACCGGATATCATTAACCTTTTAAAAATTGCCGGTGTATCAGCAGTTGTTCATTCTCCAAAGGTTGCCGCAAAACTTGCGGATGTTAAATCTGAAATTCCTGAAATGGAATATATAATCACAATGGATGCTCACAACACTGAAGCAGAGTACACCGTTGCAAAACTCACTGAAGAAGGCAGAAAGAAAATGCTTGCAGGTGACACAAGTTTTGACGATGTGGAAATTGATCCGGAAGAAGCGAAAATCATTCTTTTCACATCAGGAATAACTGCACTTTCAAAAGGTGTACTTCTTTGTCACAGAAACATATGTGCAAATCTTATGGCAATGTGCAAAATGATAAACGTATATCCCACAGATGTTTTTCTTTCGGTTTTACCGCCTCACCATACATATGAAGGTGTATGCGGAAATATGGCTCCTATATACCGTGGTGCTTGTGTTGCATTCAATGACGGACTAAAGTATATTCCCAACAACCTTGTTGAATCAAAAGCAACAATTATGCTTGGTGTTCCGGCAATTTTTGAACTTTTATACAAACGTATCTGGGCAGCAGCAAGACAGAAAAATATGGAGTCAAAGATGAAACTAGGTCTCAAACTGAGCAATGGTCTCAGAAAAGTGGGAATAGATGTCAGAAGAAAAGTGTTTAAAACAGTTCATGACACCTTTGGCGGAAACCTCAGACTTTTCATAAGCGGAGCCGCTGCAATTGATCCTGTTGTATCCAAAGGCTTCAGAGATTTGGGAATACTGTTTTTGCAGGGATACGGCATAACAGAGTGTTCGCCAATTGTTACCCTTAACCGAGACATTAACTATAGAGATGATTCTGCAGGACTTCCTCTTTCTTGTCTTGAAGTTAAAATTGTTGATGCAAATGAAGAAGGTATTGGCGAAATCGTTTGCAAAGGCGATAATGTAATGCTTGGATACTATAAAAATGAAGAAGAAACTAAAAAGGTCTTAAAGGACGGTTGGTTCTACACAGGAGACCTTGGTTATATTGATGATGATGGATTTGTATATATATCCGGCAGAAAGAAAAATATCATCATAGACAAAAATGGAAAGAATGTATATCCGGAAGAACTTGAAACTTTCATCTGTAAGAGTGAATATGTATCAGAATGTATGGTATATGCTCACGAAGATGAAAAGGGAGATATGGAGATTCACGCACAGGTATATCCAAACTATTCCGAAATAGAACTAAAACTTGGAAAAGAAGCAACCGATGAACAGATACAGGAACTTGTTGAATCTGTGATTGATGAAGTGAATAAGCGTAATCCCACATGGAAATACATCAGAAAAGTCATTGTAAGAAAAGAAGAATTCACAAAAACAACCACCAAAAAGATAAAACGTTACGCTAAAGAAAATATGGAAAACTAAACACGAAAGAGGTTGGTTCAGAGCGTTTACGAGCCAGCCTCTTTTAAAAGGAAAGATGATTATGAACATTCAGAGAGCAAAAATTTCAGACATCGGAAAAATTTCAGACCTTTTGTCTCAGGTTCTGGCAATTCATCACACCATAAGACCTGACATTTTCAAACCTAATGCAGTAAAATATCTTCCAAATGAACTTGAATCCATAATAAAGGATGATTCAAAACCCATATTCGTTGCCGAAATTGATGGAGAAATTAAGGGCTATGCATTCTGTATAATTCAGAAACATGAAAATGATAATATCCTCACAGATGTTAAAACTCTCTATATTGATGATTTATGTGTTGATGAAAACTCTAGAGGAGAGCATGTGGGCAAATCATTATATGAATATGTTGTCAATTATGCCAAAACAATAGGATGCTACAACGTGACGCTTAATGTCTGGGAAGGTAATGACAGTGCAAAAGGCTTTTATGAATCTCTTGGAATGAAAGTACAGAAAACAGGTATGGAAATCATAATAAAAAACATAGGAGAAAAAAATGATTGATTTATTAAAAGGACTTCAAATTTCCACCATAAATGGTGAAATTAATAAGAGTTCAGATGGTTCAGTTGATTTTGTGACAAAAAGAGCGCCTATAGGCGAAAAGTTTTTTCCTGAAATCAAGGAATATACTTTTGAAATGTCGGGAGAAATTTCTTTTGATGAATATGTTTTTATGGAGTATTCCTGCCACGGAATCCAAAGAGCAAGAAACATAAAACCGCCGTTTTTTGTGGCAGTATCAGATGACGCACAGGTTCCGCTTTTTGCCTATGATGACATAAAGATGGACAAAATGCGTCATAGCATAATTGTAAAATCACCAAATGGTGTTTTTAATAAGATTAAGACAGATTTTTTCATCGATAAACTTCCTGAATCCTATTTCACAGTTCATAAGTTATACACCTGTAAAAAAGAAGAACTTCCTGCATGGTGTGAAAAAGGAATAGGGGACAAAAAAGAAAATCTTACCACCATAGATATATCGTCCCTATATAACAAAGAGTATGATTTTTCTGAGTTTGACAGCATTATAGATTCCGGTTTTTATACCAAAGAAAATAGGGTATATCGTTTCGGAATACCCTTTGAATTCGGTACTTCAAAAAATAATCTCATTGCACCGCCGCCCCCACCTTCAGAAAACGATGATGATGTGGTAAATTTTGGCGCACCAACCAAGAGAAGACTCTGTAATCCCATAAGCCGTGACGGAGAAACAGTTATAGAAATTAATAAAAATGCCAAAGAAATCTTTTTTGTATTCACTCTTTCAGGAAAACATCACACAAGAGTTGCCTATGGGTCAGGTCAGGATATCCTTGGATGTGAGTATATTGAAATCTATCAACCGTTTTGTATGGAAGATGTTGAGAGTTTTATGGTTGAGGTTGAATATGCAGACGGCAAAAAAGACACACACCTTCCCATGAACATCAGCACCAAAAGACATGGCATTGAGGGAGATGTGGGCATATATGCAGTGCCTTGCGACGGAAATTTGGTTAAGAATGTAATAATTCATAACAGACTGTTAGACACAGATGTATGCACCATGGCAGTAACCGTCAATGAAAATCAGGAAAGACTTTTTCCTGAAATGCTAATTCCCGATAAAAAGTGCAATGTGACTGATGCTGAATCATTTGGCAGGAAAATCAGCCTTTCAGACTCGATTCTGGAAGTTTCAAATGGTGGTATATATGCAAAGTTTGACATAAAAGAAGGACTGAAGATTCTTGAAATGTCCAATTCCTATGCACCGGATATGAAAATAACACCTGACAGTGTTTTGAAACTCAGAACAAAAGACGGAGAAATCTTAACCGACTTTGAAACTGTTGATGCAAAATGCTTTGATGATGCATGCGAAATTCTATACAAAAAAGATGGTGCTGACTTTAAAGTTAGAATCGGAACAGATGAAGACGATGGAATTAATTTTGATCTTTCTGTCACAAACTCATCTGACAAAACATTTCAAAAGGGTATCATCTTCCCATGCATATCAGGAGTAGATTTCTCGTCTTTTTCAGATAACTGGTACTTTGTTCCCAAATATCAGAACATTTGCAGTAATGAAACCTTCTATATGTACGAAGAATCTGCACCTTCGTTCCCGATGCAGTTTATGGATTTATATTCCGAAGAAAATATAGGCGGTCTCTGTATCTTAACAAAAGAAAGAGAACTTGTCACAAGAAAATATTTCCTCCAAAAAGACGATTCGGGAATGGATATGTATGTCGAATATCCCGTAATATACGGAGACATTGCACCCGGGGAAACATTTGTTGCGTCTCCCGCTCAGTTAATGACTCATACAGGCGATTGGAGAACTGCATTCAAAATATATAAATCCTGGATTGACAGTTGGTATGTACCACATAAATGTCAGGACAAAATGTGGTACAGAAAGTGTTTCTGGCTCCTTTCAGAACTTACCGACTTTTATGAGACAATGGACATTACCAAATTCCCCTGTTGGTACGATGAAGAAAAGAAAGAATTCAAGTTCAGAAGTATTCTTGAAGAACATAAAAAGAACACAGGAATATATCCCGACATTCTTCATATGTGGTCATGGACAAATCAGTTTGTTGGTGATGATAATCACTATTCTCAGAAATGGGGCAACTTTGGGGAAGAAGACTATGACAGATATGGCGGAAAAGAAACATTCAGAAATGCACTTCACGACATAAAGGATAATCTTGGTGTAGAGATGTCAATATATATGCATCCTACGCTTGTTACAAACACATATCCCGTAGCAGATAAATATCTGCCACAAAGCAAGGTAAAAACAGAATCAGGCGGAGAAATCTGCATAGAGGGTAACAGTATAAGAATGTGCCACGCAGAAGACACCTGGAGAGAATATGCAATTTCCATGTATCCAAGGGTGTATAAAGACCTCGGAATCCCGCTTCTGTATATTGATGAATTTTCTCTCAGAATCGAAAACAGATGCTACGAGGAAAACCACGGACATCACGTTCCATCAAGCCTTTTGAAAACCGACAGAGATTTTATAACAAGACTCAAAGACATTATGCCTGAAGAAGTTGTTCTCTACGGTGAATATGCACCTGCAGATGTAAATGCAAGATATATTGATTGTAACATTTCATATTACATAATAGATTCTGTTGCAAGACTCATTGAAACAGCGATTCGCGCAGACGACGGCGATGATCGTCTCGGAAGGGTATATACTGATGTATACCGCTTTGCATTTCCAAAACTTGTTCAGCTCATTCTTCCCATGGCAATGAGAAACATAAGCTGGCATCCTCAGAAGTTCATTTTCTTCAACGGTGAGGCAGTATATGATTCATTCTGGGACAATGAAGAATCAAGAGGAACAGAGTTTAATGTGAAAGCGTACAAACTGAAAAAGGAATATTCAGATTGCTTCACATCTGATAATCCTGAAACCATGATAGAAACAGAATCTCCTGCAATTTGTATGAACAAATTTCCCGGAGAGGAAAGATGTGCATACACTGTATATAACAGAGCATACTCCACCTACAGAGGAAATGTACTTAAAATCAGACATACAGACGGTGCAACCTATTTTGATGCATGGAATGGAAAGATGCTTGATGTGGAAATTGACGGTGGAATTGCAACAGTCAAACTTGACATAGGCGCACAGGAAATGGGACTTATAGTAGTTAATTATAAATGATGATATTTAATAACTGATAAATCAAAAAGCAACGGTAGAAGGAGTCTTTTGTAATGAAGAGAGTTGGTTTATTATACATAATATTAGCAAGCATCCTTTGGGGAACAAGCGGAATCTTTGTGGATATTTTAGCACCATATGGAATCACCTCTCTTCAAATGACCTTCATAAGAGGTTTTGTTGCATTCGTTTGTATGGTAATATTTGTGTTGATATCAGACAAAAACCTTGTCAGAACAAATTATAAGGAATTACTTCTTTTTATGGGAAGCGGATTATCTTTTTTTCTGACGGCAAGTTGTTATTATCAGTCAATGCAGTTGACATCTGTGTCCACCGCTGTTGTTCTGATGTATACAGCACCGGTATTTGTAATGATATATTCTGTAACGTTTTTGGGTGAGAAATTGAGTTTCCTTAAGTTGATAGCAGTAATCGGAATGATTATCGGATGCGCTCTCACATCAGGGATAATAGGGGGATTTAAAATTAATCTTACAGGAATTGTAATAGGTTTTATGTCCGGAATAGCCTATGCATCCTATAATATTATTACAAAGATTGAAATGAAAAAGGGCATAAATCCCATAAAAGCAAATTTATACTGTTTTCTATTTAGCGTAATTGTAGGAACATTAACTGCGAAACCGACAGGAATTATAAATTGCATAAGCCAGAATCCCCTTGTGGTAATATCATTTTCTTTGGGAATGGGCATATTTGCCTGTATTCTTCCGTACTTTTTTTATACAATGGCCCTTCGTGACGTACCTGCCGGAACAGCATCATCACTTGGAATACTTGAGCCTATGGCGGCAACCCTGTTCAGCGTAATGATTCTTGGAGAAAAACTCTCATTTTTTTCAGCATTTGGAATGATTCTTATTCTGACCTCAGTTTTTCTTCTGAGTCGGGAGAAGAACTTGTAAAAATGATATTCTTGCCTTTGAACTGAATAAAGTTAGTAAACCGAACAGATATGAAAATAATAAATATACAAAGATGACGATTGAAGAATATATATTGGAATGCTATGTGTACACATGTAGAGTAGCAACATTAAAAATGACAACTGTTTTATAAGCAGTTGTCATTTTTTACTGTATAGGAATTTTATAGAATTTTCAATGAGTCAGAGTACATATTAAATCTTTTTGCTTTTTCATTTTCGCTTACCAAATAATCAACATCAGAAAGGGTACATTGTTTGTAGGCAGATCGTGTACCAAATTTTTCACTGTCACACAAAAATATCTTTTTTGCTGAATTTTTTAGCATAGTATTTCTCAGAGCAACTTCCTCACGGGTGCAGTCTGAAATGATTCCGTCATCAGATAATGATTTTGTGGAAAAAAAGGTAATATCACTATAGGTGTTTTCGAATATATTATGAGCATCAGAGCCGATAAGGCAACTGCGATTTTCTGAACTTAAAAATCCACCGGATGATACAACCTTAATGGACGAATTTGATAGCAGACACAATATTTCTATGTTGTTTGTGATAACAGTCAATGTATTTCTGTAAATTATTTCATTTGCAAGATAAAACGAGGTTGATGACTGGTCTAAAAATATAATATTTCCATCTTTGATAAGTTTTGAAGCTTTTTTTGCAATTAATTTCTTTGCTTCAACGTTATGATGAAATCTTTTATTAAATGAAATTACATTTGAAAAATTGGTTATTAATTCTGCACCGCCGTAAGTTCTCTTAATAACACCTCTGTTTTCAAGGGCTGTTAAATCACGTCTTATGCTTGATTCGCTTGCAAATAGTTTTTTGCAAAGTTCCTGTACAGTTATAAATCCGTTCTTGTCTTTTAAAATAGTTATTATTTCTCTTTCGCGTTCGTTCTTTTGCATATTTCATCTCCTTAAAAGTGATTGATGTTGACTGTTTTTTCAAAAAAATGTATATGATTATCAAGTTTTTGGCTGTTTTATGGGCAATTGTTGATTTGTTTTGACAATAGTATTATAATATAAATATCAAAAAAAGTAAATATTCAAATTAAAAAGGAGTATATTTGTGGATATTAATAATATTTTGCACGGAGTAGAGTGCTCCTGCGGGAAAACGCATCATTGCGATATTGAATATGTATACATAGAATCCGGAGCAATTGCAAGGCTGGAGAAACTTTGTGAGCAAAATGAAAATATTTTAATTGTTGCGGATGAGAACACGTATTCTGCGGTTGGAGAATATGTTGAGAAAACTTTACACCATAAGACAATCAAAAAACTGATTTTCCCCGGCAAAACAGTTCTTATTCCAAATGAAAAGGCTATAGAAAAAGTAAAAGAAACTTTAGACGGCGAAGACATAATTTTGGGTATTGGTTCCGGCGTGATTCAGGATTTGTGCAAGTATGTTTCATTCTTTTCAAAAATACCTTACATAATCGTTGCAACTGCACCATCAATGGACGGTTATGCATCAGACGGTGCAGCAATGATAATTGGCGGTATGAAAGAAACCGTTAAAGCAGGTTTGCCAAAGGCAATTATTGCAGATACAGAAGTGCTGAAAAATGCCCCTATGGAAATGATAAAAGCAGGTTATGGGGATATTATAGGAAAATACTCTGCTTTGTGTGACTGGAAGTTGAGTACTATAGTGACCGGAGAATACTTCTGTCAATATATTTACGATATGACTTATCAAATGATAGAACGTACTTTAGAAGTTGCTACGGGGATTTTGGAGCGTAAAGAAAAAAGCATTAAAACACTTACAGAAGCACTTATGATTGTTGGCATTATGATGAGTTTTGCAGGATCGTCAAGACCGGCATCAGGCAGTGAACATCATTTGTCACATTTTTTTGAAATTGTGGGCATTGTAAATAATGAACCGTATTTTGCTCATGGCATTGATGTTTCTTATTCAACTGTTATTATAGCACAAATCAGGGAAAAGGTATTAAAATCAGAGTTCCCGGATGTTTTATATCGTCTTTCCAGAGAGGATTATACTGAAGAGATAAACCAAATATATAAAACTGTTGCAAGCGGATGCATTGCACTTCAGGATAAGGTTGGAAATTACGAGGCGGACAGACTTAATATATATAGAGAGAAAGAGGAAAACATACGCCATATTTTAGATACAACTCCAAGTTCAGAGGATATAATAAAAATGCTCAATGTTGTAGGATTAGATATGAGAGAGTTTTATGATTTATATGGGATGAAAAAGATAAATGACGCCGTTTTATATGCAAAAGATTTAAAAGACAGATATACGGTTCTTTGGTTATATTATGATTTGTTTGGTGGTGGAAGAATATGCTAAAACATGTTGGTAAAATGACGGTTGCTGCTCATAGAGGTGACTGCTATAACTATTATGAAAATACTATGACCGCCTTTGAAAAAGCAATACAGGCTGGTGCTGATATGATTGAAACAGATGTGCACCTGACAAAGGACGGGATTCTTGTTTTAATCCATGATAATACAGTAGACAGAACCACAGATGGCAAAGGTGAAGTTGCAAACATGACGATGGAGGAACTCCTTAAACTTAATGCAGGAGATGTTACCACGCCTGAAAAAATCCCGTGTTTTGAGGACGTGGTAAAACTTGTAGTTTCACATAATATAATGCTTAATATCGAAATTAAGGAATATTATAGTGAAGAAAACGAGCAAAGATGTATCAACTGTATTGAAAAGGTAATTGAAATTGTCGAAAAATACAAATTGAATGAAAAAGTTGTTTTGAACAGTTTTGATGCCTGGGTGCTGGAATATGTTTACAAAAAATATGGCGATAGATTTATGTTGCACGGATTTTATCCATACAGCATTATGCAAAATGTCACTATGAATCCGGATAAATATCTTTATTGCGCTTGCATTTTTGATGACATGAATAAAGAGTACTATGACTATCTGATTGAAAAAAACATTGAGCCCTGGATTGGTGCAGACGTAACACAGAAAAACAGGCTTAGTATTTGTGCGCAGTATGGTGCGAAATTGGTTACTACAAACAATCCGGAAGATGCTATATATAAATTGAAGGGGATGGGGTTACGAGATGAATAAAGAACTTATCGAAATTGTTGCCATGGATTTAGACGGCACGCTGACACAACATAAACAACCGCTAGATAACGTACATAGAAAAGCCCTGATGGAACTTGCAGATAAGTATAAAATGCTGATGGTGGGCGCTGGACAGGTCATGAGAATTTTTAATCAACTTGAGCATTTTCCGATTGATATAATTGGGAATTACGGTTTGCAGTATGGTATATACAATGAAAATACAAAAAACATGGATATCATACGTGATTTGCGAATTCCGGTTGATAAGGATTCTATTGAAGAACGAGTTACAATTTTGAGAAAAAAATTTGGTTACACAGACTATGTTGGTGACAATGTAGAAATTCATCCTTCGGGTTGTATAACTTTTCCTCTTTTGGGTACCAAAGCAAAAGCAGAGGACAAACTTGCATTTGATTCCGACAGAGTAAAGAGAAGAAAAATCTATAATGAAGTTGTAGATAGTTTTTCGGATTATACTGTTTTTGTAGGTGGTTCATCTTCGTTTGATATGGCACCGAAGCCGTATAATAAGTATTATGCTCTCGATACATATTGCAGAGAAAACGGTTTGACACATGAGAACATTGTATATATAGGTGATGATTATGGATTGGGTGGTAATGATGAGTCTGTGTATCAGTCAGATTTTCCGTATCTTACTATAGATAATTACATAGATTTTCCTGAAATTATTAAACCTCTATTGTAATTGAAAAATGACAGCCATTACATAAAGATGGTTGTCATTTTTGTTTTTTTTATGGTGTAATGAGATGATTTACCAATCTTCACATAAATTTTGTTTGCTACAAAAATAAATTTCAAAAATATGGTGAAATACTTGAATTTTATGTAGAATAGTGATATAATTTAATTAAAAAATATTTGTTAATCATATTATGAAAGAAGATAAAGCAAATGGCAATAACATATGAACGAAAAAAACAAAAACAAAATAATATTTTATATACAATTGTTGCTGCAGTTTTAATATGTGCAATCTTTTTTGCTATGGTTGTATCTTTCTATATTAAGGCTGAGGACGATGCTTATGAAATGCTTCATATTCAGACAAAACAGATCAAAGACGATCTTACTTTGCAATTGAAATCAGACAGAGAAAATCTTATTACTATGGCAAACTTTGCGTCAAAGCTCTATGCTGACGGAAAAGGCTATGAGCGTATGTTTGATTCCTTTAAGCCTATCGGCTTGTTTTCGAGAATTGGTAT
>SVJK01000060.1 GCA_015069015.1 Oscillospiraceae bacterium | reverse complement strand
TACACGCCAGTCCGATCTCCCGGACTGCGGTGAGCTCTTACCTCGCCTTTTCATCCTTACCGAATTTAATTTCGGCGGTTTTTTTCTGTTGCACTTTCCTTAGAGTTACCTCCACCGGGAGTTACCCGGCACCCTGCTCTGTGATGCCCGGACTTTCCTCATTCAGAGCCTTACGGCTTCTGCCCGCAGTTGTCTGATTTGCTCATAGCATATGATATCACAAGAGATTTTATTTGTCAAATGCATAAACAGATATAATATGTAAACCTGTGTTAATATTTCCCGTACGGATTGAAACCAGAGGAAAAATTGTGCAATTGGATGTTTGATAGAATTAAAAAAAATTGCCCCATCCCCCAAACTGTTCTTAACTTATTTCAGGGAAATGTTTTTTTAATAACTGATGTGTTTTATGGCATATTGGCAGACTAAATATCAGTACGAAAACATCAGCCACAAAAGCATATATGTTATTTGCCGTTCTAAGTATAAATGGCTGTGAGTAAAGGAAGCATTCTATAACAGATTTTACCCCAAGCATCGCTATAGCAGTTGAAATCACTATCGAAAAAGCTATTACTATATGGCGCAATAAAATATTTCCTATTTTTTCAGTCAATTTACATGTACTGCCCACAATTATTCCAATAACAATGTTTCCGGCGGACCATCCCGGCATTCCCCTTAATCCATTTGTAATCAGGCAATACAGTATAACGCCCAAGAATCCCACTAATGTTCCTTTAAGTGGACCAAACGAATAGCAATATACTGCCATAACAACATAACCCAAACAAAGATAGTAATTCTCAAATACGGGAACCTGAATACATAACGAAAGAACAACATAAAGAGCAATTCCCATTGCAAGCACACATAAATTTTTAGTTGATGACTTCATAATTTGCATTTCTCCATTTATATATTAGCCAAAGATGCATTTTTATAATTATCATCATCTGTAACTTCCTTTATAATTTTAATAAAATCAGGAAAGCTTACATCAGCCTTTTCATCGCTAAGCTCTATCTCAAGTATTGCTTTGTCATTCCAGAATGGATATATATCAATTTCAAAATATTGGCTATCATATGTCAAACAATATCTGTTTTTGCGTATCTGTCTCTTGGCAGTATCTGCATCCATAAGATGAGTTAAATATTCATCTTTGGTTAAACGTGTCTCTATTTCAACACGCTTAATATTATCAACTTTCTTTTTGATTGTCTTAAAGTAGATGTAATTACCATCTTTGCCACGCTGACGAACTCTAATTTCATCGCCATTGTCAGCGTTGAGATAGGTTTGAATAATTTCAACTTTTTTACAATTTGGTTTCTTTTCAAGTTCCTTAATATCAGGATATTCAATCAAAAATTTTCTTTCAATTTCAAAAGGCTCCGGCTCTCCCAGAAAAGAAGATATTTCAGCGACTAATTGCTTCATTTTATCTTCAAAACCTTTGCTATTATCAATAACCCTGAAATGAGGATGCCCAGTCCAAGCCGAAATGAGTTTGTCATCCATAATTGAGGCTTCTTCTATGGTTTCCGTTCTTGCTTTATTATTACTTAAAGTATAAAATTCTTCGGCGCCTTTTGCTGCCGTCACCAAATGAAATACTGCATCATATGAATCACGCAATTCGGTTTCATTAAGTTGCAACTTTGATAATGCACTTTTGAACTCACCGTCCGACATATATGCTTTATTATCAATCATACCTCTGTCGCATACAATTAATATTTTATCTGAGTTATATATTTTTTTGGCAGCCTCTTCGAACACCGTTTCTTTATGTAGCTGTAATTTCATTTGGCACAACTGATAATCAAGATTACTGCTCAATGTCCAAGGGGCAACCCCACCCGAAATGAGTTCTGTAGCTGTTTCCGGAACAAAAAGTACTACATAGCCCATTTCAGTAAATGCATTTTGAACCCAACTCATACCTGTTGTTTTTCCGGCACATGGACCACCTGTAATTACAATTTTTGTAATTTGTTTCTCTGTTGTTTCAATCGGCATATCGAGCATTTCTTCAACTTGTACACCAAAAATAATTGCCAGTTTTTTCAGCATATCAATTTGAGGTTTTGCTTTACCATTTTCCCATTTAGAAACAGCTTTATCAGACACTCCGAGTTTTTCTGCTAATTGGGCCTGCGATAAATCAGCCTCTGTTCTTAGTTTATAAATATATTCACCAAATTTGTAATCATTCATCGGCAATCCCTCCTTACAACTATATTTTAAACCATTTTGTATCAAAATTCAAATTACTGATATAGAATCTGGGTAGAAGTTTTATAAATTCATCACATCAACAATCTTGTCATTCGAGGATGCACATTATTTGTTAGCATTTCTGAATTACTCCTCGTGATACTTCGGTTAAGCTGCCTTATTAATTATTATATCCCATTTAACCCCCACCGTCAAGGAAGGGGGTGCAAACAAAACCAAAATGTGAAAAAACAGGCGGTATCTGCACCCTGAGTTGGGAGCATAATTTGATATGCATCTTACCCGACAAACTACAACTGCTTACAAAAAAGCAGGCTGAGCCTGCACCCATGTCGCGGGCGAAATTTGATATACATCTTGTCTCGCGAACTAAATTCTGCCTAATTTCCTATACAGCAAAAAAGAACAAACTCCGCTTTTTGGGAATTTGTTCTTTTTTTTGTAATTTGATTTTCTGTGATTATTACTCTTCTATTATCTCAACCGTCTTATTATAGTGTGATTTGAGTGCCGCTGTTGCAAGAGTGTGAGAAAGTGCAGTTTCATCGGGTGTAAAGAGTCCGAAAGGAACTTCCTTTCCTGAATATTCAAGCATAAATGCGGCAATCTGTTGCTGAATTGCATCGGTAAAGCCAAATTCAAAAATTGGGCCTGTGATGGTTTTTATCATTGGTTTATACCCTATGATAATTCTGTTCCATGACTGTTCTTTCCCCCAGGAGGAAGTATAATAGAATGCATTTGCATCATCACTTGTAAAACGTGCACTTGTGTCCATTCCGTAGATTTCGAAGAACCAGCGGTTGGTGGAACCCGGGCACATTCTCTTTGTTTCAAAGGTTATGGGAATTTCATCACCATCTGAATTTTTTGTTGTGCAAAACATGGTGCAGTTGTCAAAGGTATCACAAACTGCCATACCGCCTTTTCCGTCGGGACGCTCTTTAACAATATTTGAAAAATGTGCTCTCACGGTTTCGGGCTTAAACCCGAGACGGAAAGGTACGTGCTGAGTGTGGATCCCAAGGTCTCCGAGGCATCCGTATTCGCCGTTGAACTTTACCATTCTTTTCCAGTTAATTGGTTTTTCCGTGTCCATATCACTGCAGTGGTTAAAACCGCAGTGGACCTCTAAAACCTTCCCGAATTTTCCTTCTTTATACCATTCAATCATGGTCTGCATTGCAGGATAGTAGGGGAATTCGCTGCAGCATCTCACAAATGTGTCAGGGTTTTCCTTCAGAGCCGCAAGAATGTTCTCATTTGCTTTTTTGTCAATGCCAAAGGGTTTTTCTCCGAGAAGGGCTTTTCCGCTTTTTATGATGTTAATATAGAATTCTTCGTGAAGATTGTGGGGAACTGCGCAGTAAATTGCATCAATATCTTCTTTTTCCAAAAGTTCTTTGTAGTCTGAAACTGCATATTTGATTTCAGGAAAGTTTTTTTTGAACCATTCCATTTCCTGAGGGACAACAGAGCAAATTCCGACAATTTCGGGCTGAGGAACATCTTCGGTGAGATGACACCACCTTGCGGCGGCAGATGCAAATTCTCTTGCCATAAGTCCGCAACCAATGAGGCCGAATCTTACTTTTTTCATAAAATCTTCCTTTCAACCATTAATAACCAAAGTGCTTTTCGGTCTCTGTCACAGCCTCTTCAATGATGTCAAGACCTTTGAGCGCTGCTTCGTCGTCTAAAATCATCGGAGGAGACATACGCAGTATGTGACCTGACGGTACCCATGCAAGACCTTTTTCAAAGGCTTTTTTGTAAATCATAGTGCCTGCCTCTGCAAAGGGTTCTTTGGATTCCTTATCTTTTACAATTTCAATTGCCTGGAGACATCCGATTGCTCGAACATCGCCGATGATCGGGTGAGCAGCTTTCATCTCTTCCATTCTCTTCAACATAATTTCTCCAAGGTGGATAGAGCGTTCGTTTAAGTTTTCTTCTTCAATAACCTTAATTGATTCAAGCGCCGCAATACAAGCCATTGGGTTTCCGCCATAACTTGAAGATGCGGAAATTTTTTCTATTGCAGGAGCAAGGTCTTTTGAAACTGCAAGGGCAGTTACGGGGAACCCGTTACCAAAGCCTTTTCCGAGAGTTGTGATGTCTGCAGTGGTATCCCAGTGGTCCATCGCAAGCCACTTTCCGGTTCTTGCCATGCAGTTGAGAACTTCATCTGCAAAAAGGAGAATGCCTCTCTTGTCACAAAGAGCACGGAGTGCGGGGATGAAGTCATCGGGAGGAATAACTGTTCCGCCCCATCCCTGAACAGGCTCTAAAACTATTGCTGCAACGTTTTTGCCGCCTGATGCACATTCGTTGTCAAGAATACCTTCTATCATTCTTATGTAGGGAGAAGAATCTTTCTTTGCTTCTTCCGGTGTTCTTCCAAAGAAGTCACGGTAGGGATTCGGTCTTGGAGCAAGCATAAATCCGGGTGCTCTCATATGGGTGTCATCACCTACCACTGCAAGGGAGTTTGCACCATAGGTTTTGCCGTGGAAATCTCTCCAGAAAGAGATGAATTCCTGCTTGCCTGTTGCGGCACGGGCGCAGCGGAGACCTGCTTCAACTGCGGTTGTTCCTGAATCATAGAACTGGAAACCTGCAAATCTTCCACCGGTGATTTCGTGCATTTTTTCGACGAGCTCCATTTTAACTTTTGTTGTAAAGTCGTGGCAGTTCATAAGATTTTTCGCCTGATTTGCAACTGCCTCGCTGATTTTCGGATGGCAATGTCCAAGGCCTGTTACATAGATGCCTGATGAAAAATCAATATATGTGTTTCCGTCAACGTCTTTCAGGGTGTAGCCAAAGCCTGATTCAAATGCAACAGGGAAAAGTTTTACCTGGCTTGAATAGCCTTTCATATATTTTGCGCATCTTTCGTGATACTCTATGGATTTCGGCCCCGGAACAGTTGCCGATACCATATTCGGTACTGTGTTTAAATCAACACTTGCCCAGTTTTTACTCATAATTACTAACCTCTTTCTTTTTATTATTTAAACATTTTATTGATTTCATTAATAGAATGTCTTGTAAGAAGATCTCCGCCCTCGTGACCTGCGGTGCCGCTTGAAATATAGGCACTGTAGTGACCGCCTTTTTCTGCTTTTTCTGTTGGCAGATAGCCGTGAGAACCGCAGCAAAGCTGAACAATAAAGGTCTGCTCTGCTTTGCTTCTTGCCTTGATTCTGTTGCCGTAGTCAAGGAAAAGTTCGTAGGGATTTGTGGCAATTGCAATGTTTCCGAGACGGATTATGTGATATTCAATTGTATTGACTTCCGTCTGCTGTTGCCTGCGATATCTTGAAATAAGACCTGCGTGAACGTGCATACGGGCATTATCTTCAAAGTCGAATTTATCTTTGTCTTTGTTTTTGTCGATGTAGTATTCAATTTCCCGCACAGCATGGTTATATTCTTCAATTGTTGCCTTTCTTAAAGGAACATCAAGGTTTATAACCTTATGCTCAAAAACAGCCTCGCTTTGATAGTCTGTGATTTCTTCATATACAGATGCAATTTCGTTGGAAATTCGCTTCCCTGCCCTGTTGCATCCCGATATGTCATACATTGAGGGGTCTGCTTTTCTCTTTATAACATTTGGCCTTTTAACGTTTGGATCGTCAATGGGGGTTTCAGGGTCAACCCATCTGACAAGATCTCTGGGGCACTGATCTCCACCGGCTCCCGGCAGACCAAGAAGGAAGATATCATCGCCGAATTTTTCGCGTAGGTTTGCTTTTGCTCTGCCCCAAAAGTCTGCAGAAATGAAACTTCTTTGCTCTAAAATTTGTGCAGGGCAGGCAATGTTTGCAACAATACCTGTGAGTTTTTTGTTTTTATCAAAGGTGTATAAAAGTTCGATGCCTGAGTCATTTCCGCCCTCTAATGAGACAAAGTTTGCAGTGTTTGTGTCTCCCCACATCTGGGCAGAACCGTCATCATAGGAAACTCTTCTGCACATTCCCACAGCCGCTCTTCCAAATTCATTTGAAAAAAGTGCCTCTTCTCTTTTCTCCCAGGCATTTTTTGCAGCCAGTGCAATTTTATCTGTTACAAATTCTATTGCTTCATCGGGAGTTATAACAGAATCGTCGGGTTTGACTTTCTCTTCATAATTTTTTCCTTCGGGGAGAAATTCTTTCAAAACGTCAATACTTGACCCACGTCCGGGAAATTTTGGGCTTGTTGCTTTCCCGAGTTTGTGGGACGTGTGAGTATGGGTGGCTGCAACAATAAGTTTTCTTGTGTCAAAATCAGGCAAAAGGACCTTCAACTTTTCTCTTGCGATGTCAAGCTGATTGTCTGTTATGCTGGGAATATCTGCAGAAACCAGAATCATCTGTTCGCCGCCTGATTCAACCGCCATTGCAGTGACAGATATCTCAGATTCAACATATTCAGAAATTCTTTCAAAAAACTGTCCGGCCAAACTCACCTTTTTTTCGGGCACAATTGATTCTTCTGCCCAACCAATTAATATACTCATAATCATATCACCTCGATACCAAGAATATCGCAAAGATTTTTAATAACTTCAGTATTATCACCGTAGGAAATAATGTAGTGCTGACACATTACGTTTTGTGCAAAGGTTTCAACATCATCAAGAAGGATTTCAAGTCCGGGAAGTTGGGGTGCCGGCTGTGTCCAGCCTGCTTCTTCCCACTTTCTCGGGGTGATGCCTTCGCCTTTTACCATGTGCATATAATACATACCGTCGTCATAGGTGAGACGGCACATTGTAACCTCTCCCTGTTTAACCTTGCTCACATTTAAGATTCCCTCAGACAGTTCTCCAAATGCCGCAGGCATAACAGTAACGCCGCCATCTGTAATTTCTGCGGGAACATAGTCCGGAACACCGGCTAAAACTCTGTCTGTGAAGAATTCATAGAATTCAAGATAAAAAGCACACTGACCTGTGAGATATTTAACCATAAGCTGGGTTATGTTTCCCAAAGAGTCATTTTCGGGGATTGTGCAAAGACCTTCTTCATCGGAAAGAAGCATAAATATGGGAGCAGGAGGGAAACCGAGAAGTTTTTTCATGCCGTCAACGTCTTTTAAGGAAATAGCATCATAGCCTCTCTCATCACATATTGCCTTTACTGCAAGATAATATCCTGCCGCCATTTTAAGACTTTCGGGATTTGCAGGGCGTACAAAATTCCACTTTGACATACATTTGTCTATAACTGCCTGCTTCTCATCGTCTGTTATCTTTTCGTATCTTTGCTGAATTTCAAGCATTTCAAAAGTTTCAATTTCGGGGCCTATTTCTCTTTTGAGTGATGGGCCGTCGACTTGTGTGCCATAGAGATTCATATCTCTGTAGCCTGCCATACCGCTTCTTGCGTGGCGAAGTTTTTTTGCAGCCGATGCCGCCAAAGCATAGTTATAAACTGTTTTGACCTTTGAGGGAAGACCGATTATGTCATACACATATTTGAAAGTGTAGCCAAGGTCATAAAAAGTTTTTCTGATGGCTGTTGTTCCTGCCTGGTCAGCAGTAGTAACAAGGCGTCCGCTCTCCATCCATCCGCATAGTCCCCAAAGTACCATCGGGATATGGCGGAAATGCTCTGTCACTTTCACAACTGCATGGGTGGGAATCCAGCCTGCAATGCATACAATCAAAACATCAAAGTCTTTCCCTTTTAATGAATCGACTGCTTTTTTTATGTCCTTTTCCTCATAGTCATCTGTCACGGGAAAAACAGACACAAGATCCATTCCTTCTTTTTTTAAGTTTGCCTCTGCCTCGGTGCATTTTCTGACGAGTATTTCATAGGGTGTGTTAACTTCTCCGAAGCCTACAAATGCTGCTTTAATCATATTTCTTTCTCCTTTCTTGTGTTGAGAATGTTATCATAATACATATATTTTTCATACACCTTTGAATAGTCATTATTCTGTGGCATATAAACCTTATCAGTTTCAATCATTTCCGTGGCTTTCTCCACAGATTCAAAATATCCGCATCCCACTCCTGCAAGTATGGCAGAGCCGAGACACGCCGTTTCTTTATTTTTTAAAGTCACAAGGGTTTTCCCGGTCATATCCGCTTTCATACTGCACCAAAGTTTGCTCAGCGCCCCTCCGCCCATTGCTCTTATTTCCTTTGCCGAAACTCCGAGATAGTCAAGGTTGCTCTTCAGTATGCAGGCAACCGATTCCATAATGCTTCTTGCAAAGTGAGCAGGCGTGTGTTCGGGAGTAAGGCCTGTGAAACTTCCCCTTGCATCGGGGTTATATTTTGGCATTGTGGAGCCGCAAAGATAAGGAAGAAAAACCAGCCCGTCACTTCCTATGCTCACCTCTTGCGCCATCTTGTCAATTTCAGAAAAATCCCTATCGGGCAAAAAGGCATTTTTAAACCATTTAAGTGCCATCCCTGCTGTGGGACTCCAGGAAAGGAGACAGTAGCCATTATTATAGTTATAGTGACAGGGGACAATGCTTTCCTCATCATAGGCAGGAATTTTATCTGTGGGTGCAAAAATCGCCATGGTTGTTCCGGTCATTTCGCTAACCCTGTCATTTCCTGTCACCCCTGCACCGATTGCCCCTGCAATCTGATCCATGGAAGATGTGACAACCTTTATTCCCTCATATTCTCCGACAAAGACTCCGCTGTCGAGAATTTTCGGGAGCATATCTTTCGTGACACTTAAAAAGTCAAGCATTTCTTCCCACCAGTCACCTTCTCTTATGTCAAAGTAAAGGCTTGAGGACTGGAGAGTTTTTTCTGTCACAAATTCGCCTGTGAGTTTGTAGATAAGATAATCCTCCAAAAGGAATATCTTTTTTGTCTTTTCCCACACATCAGGCTCGTGTTTTTTTATCCACAGAAGTTTTGACGCAGGCCATGTGGCGGTGATTTCAGGCTGACCCGTTATTTCATACACTTTTTTTCTTCCAAAGTATGCTTCAATTTCCTCTGCCTCTTTCGATGCACGGTTGTCAAGCCACACAATGGCATCGCGAAGGGGATTTCCATCTTCATCTGTGAGTATCAGAGTCTCGCATTGGGTGTCAATGGCAAGAGCATCCGATTTTTCACAAAGGCTTACCTCATGGAGAATTTCTTTTAAAATCTCCCAGTATTTTTCTGCCTCAAATTCCACAACATCGCCTTTGATTTTTAATCGGTAGTCTTTGGAAACGCACATCTTCTGTTCTAATTTTTCATTAAATACTGCCGCCTTTACCGACGTTGTTCCATAATCAATTCCAAGAAAATTCATAATAAACCTCTTATATAACTTTATTGTGTGTCCATTTTTCGTTTTTAAATCTTACAGCAAATATAACCGTTCTTACAACCCAGTCAGACACCATTGCAACCCATGTTCCCATAACACCCAATTTGAAGGTGTGAACGAAAATGTAGGCCGCACCGATTCTGAAAAGAAACATCGACAAACTTGCGACCACCATAACAAATCTTGTATCCCCTGCGCCGCGAAGGGCTGAGGGAACTGCAAAACTTAAAGGATATAAAATGGCGGAAGCAGTAGAATAGAGAATCATAATGCTTATTGCCTGAGCCTTTGCATCGGCGGATACGTTGAATATGGAAACCAGAGGTTTTAATAATATCAGGAACACAATAACTGCACATGACGTAAATGCAAAGTCAAGTTTAAGAATATGCTTTGTGTAGAACTTCGCACCGTCTATATCCCTTGCACCCATGCACTGTCCCACGACGGTCATTATGAGGGCTGCAAAACCGCTGCCTGCACAGTGAACAAACACAGAAATGTTCCTCGCAATCTGATCTGCGGCAATGGCGGAAGTTCCAAGCCCCGACACAAGACCTGCAATAAGCAGTGCCCCAAGCTGGAACATTCCCTGCTCAATTCCGTTGGGCACGGAAATCCTCATGATTTTCCATGACATTTTCGGGGAGAATTTAACAGAATGTAATGCAGGGATATGTATCATATTCTTTTTGCTTTTCAGATTAAACAAAAGCACAAACCCCACGATTGCCATAGCAATGAGAGTTGAAAGAGCAGCTCCCTCCACATCCATTTTCAAAACGTATATAAATATGTATTTCAAAACAAGGTTTATGGCCATCATACAAGCAGAGCCAACAAAGGGAATTTTGTTTCTTCCCATTACCCTGAACTGTGCATTGCAGGCATAATAGAGTGCAGTGAAGGGGTATGAAAGAGCGGTTACGGAAAAATATCCAAAACTCTTTTCAAGAACATCCTTTTGAGCATTGCCATAAAGGAGACGGAGAATCTGAGACTTAAAAATCATCATGACAAGCATAACGAAAATGCCGATTAATGTCACAATGATTATGTTGTTCTCAAGAGATCTTCGTGCGTTTTCTTTATTCTTTGCACCGATATACTGAGCAAGAACAATACTTCCGCCCATTCCAAGGGCAATGAAGAACTGCTTTGCAAAATTATCAATTCTGTTAACAAGTCCCACTCCTGCCACCGCAACTTCGCCAAGGGATGACACCATAAAGGTATCCACAACACCCAGAAGACCAAGCATAAGATTTTCAAATATCACCGGCAAGATAAAAAGAATCATATACTTATTTGAGAATTTTGCATTCCCGGGCAACGCAAACAAATGCATTTTTGACAGCTCTTTTCTGTGTTTTTTAACATTGTGATTACAACTGATATACACTTTATTATATTATATAACATTATCCGGACAGATGTCAACAAAAATTTACGAAAATCTTTCTTAACTTTCGAAAACAAAAGAATATCGAAACCTTGCAATAATAAAAACTTTTTGGTATAATGAGACTATACAGCCTTTATTCGGAGGAAAAGAAATGGATCTAAACAAGCGCAAGCAAACAATCCTCGATTTACTTGAAAAAAACGGAAGCGTAAGTGTAGCGGAACTCAGTAAGGTTCTGGGCACATCAGAGGTTACCGTCAGAACATATCTTACAGACCTTGAAGCAAAAGGTCTTCTTTCCCGTGTTCACGGCGGAGCAATCAGTTCATATAAACCATATTACAGTATGAACTTAAGTCAGAGGCTGAGCACTAATCAGGCAGAGAAACTTAAAATTGCAAAAGCCGTGGCGAAAATGGTAGACGACAAGGACACAATAATGTTAAACTCCGGCACAACAACTCTTCTCGTCTTCAGAAGCCTTCCGACAAATTATAATTTAAACATTGTCACAAACTCTGTTGCAATTGCCTTAGAGGCGGCAGATATTCAGAATTTCAATGTGTGTCTTCTGGGGGGATATGTAAATTCAAAATATCAGTTCTCATACGGAGACGACGCCATAGAACAACTGAAAAGGTATCATGCAGACAAACTCATTCTCTCTGTTGACGGAATCGATACTCAAAACGGATTCACCACCTACTATGACAAAGAGGCAGCAATTGACCGCACAATGATTGAACAGTCCGAAATATGCATAGTGGCAGCAGACGCCACAAAATTCGGTCGCACTGCATTTGCAAAAATTTCTTCGCCGGAGGTTGCGGATATTATTGTTACCGACAGTTCATTAAATGACACAGTGTATAATAGCCTCACAGAACTTGGAACAGATATACGAAAGGTACAATGAAAAATATGCTGTAGCAAAACCCCCTGCCCCACTCATGGGGGCGGGATGGAAATCTTTTTTGAAACAAGCAAAATTACACACGTAATGCGCGTAATTTGGTACAATATAAGCATAGTTTGTATAATTTACAAGCTGTGCTTATTTTAGTTATAATAAGCAGGTAATGATATACTGACGATGCATAATT
>SVJK01000003.1 GCA_015069015.1 Oscillospiraceae bacterium | reverse complement strand
TTTTCATCTCCGTTTTTGGCAAGTGCATCAATTTTAGGACCACCGGGATACCCAAGTCCAAGTACTCGGGCAACCTTATCAAACGCCTCACCTGCAGCATCATCTCGAGTTTGTCCCAGCACTTCATATTCCGTATAATTTTTGACATAAACAATGTGGCTGTGTCCACCCGATGCAACGAGACAAACAAACGGCGGCTCAAGTTCAGGATGTTCTATATAGTTGGCACATATATGTCCTCTTATGTGATGAACAGGAATAAGAGGTTTATTAAGTGCAAGTGACAACGATTTCGCTGCCGAAACTCCAACAAGAAGTGCGCCAACAAGTCCCGGAGCAAAAGTTACAGCAATTTCTGATATATCATTAAAAGTAACATTTGCATCAACAAGCGCTTTATCTATTACCCAATTGATTGCTTCAAGATGCTTTCTTGACGCCACTTCAGGAACAACTCCGCCAAATTTTTGATGCGTTTCTATCTGTGATGCGATTACATTTGACAAAACAGTCCGCCCGTCTTTAACAACGGCTGCAGCGGTTTCATCACAAGATGATTCAATTGCTAAGATTAAAGACAACGTATCACCACCTTAAAGTTCTTTTGTCATCAAAAGTGCAGTTTCATGATTATCAGAATAGTAGTTCTTTCTGCTTCCAACTTTCAAAAAACCATACTTTTCATAAAGTGTTATTGCATTTATATTAGACTCACGCACTTCAAGAGTAATAAATTCAAGGTTTTCACCCACAGAAAAAGAAATTATTCTTTCAAGAAGTACCGAGGCAATGCCTTTTTTTCTATATTCAGGATGAACTGCAATATTTGTTATACTTCCTTCTCCGCATACATAATTAATTCCGCAATAACCTATAACTCTATCATTGTGAAGTGCCAAAATATAAAATGCATTATTACTGTGTAGTTCTGATAAAAATAAATTTCTGCTCCATGGAACAGTAAAACACAACCTGTCAAGTTCAGTTATTCCGTCAATATATGTCTCAGTCAATTCAGTATATACAATTTTCATTTCTGTCCTTTCATATGCTTTTCATAAATTTTTCTGCATGCATTAAAAAGGGATTGTGCACACTTTTCATACACTTCAAGATTCTGACCGTATGGATCAGAAATCTCTTCAGAATCTGCATACTCGGAAATACAATATATTTTATCTTTATACTTTCCTACCTCAGATTTTAAAAAACTGCACTGGTCTTTGGTCATCGTAAGTACAACATCAGCATTGATAATGTCATCAACCGTCAACTGTCTTGACATGTGAGAGTCAATTTGTACGTCAATTTTTTTTGATGCTTCCAAAGAATTTTTGCTGACTCTTTCTCCATATGCCGCAAGACCTCTTGAAAAAGCAGAAATCGAATCATCGTTATTCTCTTTGGCTATTTTGTTTAAAAACCCTTCTGCCATTGGACTTCTGCAAGTATTACCTGTGCAAACAAAAAGCACCTTCATATCTCATACCTCAATAATTTTATGACCTGCTGATTTATACAATCTGTTTTGAACTGCAACACCCATTCCCGGTTCAGGAGAAAACTCTGCATACACTTTTTTTATGTTGTGTTTATCAAAAGTTCTCAGGTGAGAAAAAAGATTATGAGCATATTCTTCCATATTATTACCGGCATACAAAACAAGACCGGCACTTTCATATGCACCACTTTTATATGAAATAACTCCTGAAAACTCGTCAACTTTTGATGATATATACTCTCTGACTTTATCTTTCTCTCCCTGTACTACCACAACATCAGCTTTTGGAGAATAGTGTGTATATTTTAATCCTGGGCATTTAGGAATTGCATCTTCATCTATAAGTCCTGAATCAAGTTTGGCATCAGGGATATATTCCCTTATCATTTCAAGAGTAACTCCACCCGGTCTCAGAATAACAACTTCATCCGTGGAAACATCAACAACTGTTGATTCAAGACCAATCTCGCATCCAGTTGCATCAATAATATAATCAACTCTTGAAAATAAATCATCTATAACATCACTGCAAACAGTCGGGCTCGGACTCCCCGAAAGATTTGCACTTGGTGCGGCAATGGGTGTCCCTGCTTCTTTAATAAGTCTTTGTGCTGTTTCATTTGATGGAAATCTTACAGCAACTGTATTTCTTCCTGCAGTAACCTTCAACGGAACAGTCGGTTTCTTTTTAAAAATAAGTGTTAAAGGCCCCGGCCAGAACTTTTCCATTAAAATCTTTGCATATTCCTTGATTTCGCTAACAAGATTATCAAGTTCGTCAAAACCGGAAATATGCACAATAAGAGGATTATCTCCCGGTCTGCCCTTGGCATTATAAATCTTATCTATTGCCTTTTCATTAAAAGCATCACCGCCAAGTCCATATACAGTTTCTGTCGGAAAAACAACGGTTCCGCCATTTTTTATGCACTCGGCCGCTTCGCTGATATTATCGGGATATATTATTTTGGTTTCCATCGAACCACTCCAGATTATGCTTCATTCATTTTAAGTTTCTCACTTTGGTCGGATGTGATTAATGCATCTATAATTTCATCAAGATCACCATTCATAACAGAATCAAGTCTGTGTAATGTAAGACCAATTCGATGATCTGTTACCCTACCTTGTGGAAAATTGTATGTTCGGATTCTTTCGCTCCTGTCTCCGGAGCCAACCTGACTCTTTCTTTCCTGACTGATTGCATCATTTTGCTGTTGAATCATCATGTCATATACACGTGAACGAAGAATTTTCATTGCTTTGTCTTTATTCTTATGTTGAGATTTTTCATCCTGACATGAAACAACAACACCAGTGGGAATATGAGTTATACGTACCGCAGAATCAGTTGTATTTACACACTGACCGCCCGGACCGCCCGCGCGGAACACGTCAATTCTGAGATCGTTTTGGTTTATCTCAACTTCAACATCTTCAACTTCTGGGAGAACTGCAACTGTTGCGGCAGAAGTATGAATTCTTCCGCCGGATTCTGTGGATGGTATTCTCTGCACACGATGAACTCCGCTTTCAAATTTAAGCCTGCTGTATGCACTTTCACCATTAATTGCAAATGTAACTTCTTTGTATCCGCCAATGTCTGTTTCATTTGCAGACAGAAGTTCAACTTTCCAATGTCTTGTTTCAGCGTACATAGAATACATTCTCAAAAGATCGGATGCAAAAAGTGCCGCCTCATCACCGCCTGTGCCACCCCTTATTTCCACAATAACATTTTTTTCGTCATTAGGATCTTTGGGAAGAAGAAGGACTTTGATTTCTTCACTGACTTCTTCAATTCTCTTTTTACTTGCAACAACCTCTTCTTCTATCAACTGTTTTTCTTCTTTATCAAGACCGGATTCCGAAAGCATCATTGCTGCTTCTTCTATATTTTCGCTAAGCCCTTTATACTCTCTGTATTTTTCAACAATCGGAGTAATGTCCGAATGTTCCTTACAAAGAACTCGCCACTTTTGCTGATCGGCTATAATTTCAGGGTCGCTGATTTTCTTTTCAAGATCGGCAAATCTATCCTCTAAAAACGACAGTTTGTCAAACATATAACACCTCAAAATATAGTTTTATTATCTATTATACCACAATATATAGATATTTCAAGCATTTTTTTTAAAAATATTAAATTATTATATATTTTTTAGTTAAATATGTCATTACCGTCAAATTTATCAAACAAATCACGGATTCTATTCTTTATGTCAACCATCTCATAAGAGGAAAGTTCAGGGTCGTTTAAAATTATCTCATTTGCGGATTCTACTGCCTTTTGAAGAATATGAGCATCAGAAAAAAGATTGGCAATTTTAAGTTCAGGAACACCATGTTGACGTGTTCCGAAAAATTGACCACTTCCACGAAGTTCCATATCTTTTTGTGCTATTACAAAACCATCATCTGTTTGTGTCATAATTTTCATTCGTTCACGACAATTCTCAGTCTTGCAGTCAGAGACAAGAATACAGTAGGATTGTTCATCACCTCTCCCTACTCTTCCTCTCAACTGATGAAGTTGAGAAAGCCCAAATCGTTCTGCATTTTCTATTAGCATCACTGTAGCATTTGGCACATCTACTCCAACCTCAATTACAGTTGTTGAAATGAGGATGTCAAGTTCTCCCGACTTAAAAGAATTCATAACTGTATCTTTTTCATCACTTTTCATTTTTCCGTGAACATATCCTACTCTAAGATCGGAATATACACCGTTTTTCAAAGAACTAATCATGCTTTCCACAGATGACGCATCAATTGTTTCAGAATCTTCAACAAGAGGACAAACTATGTAACATTGATGCTTCTTTTCAACTTCTGTCTTCAAAAAACCATATGCTCTGTTTTTTGTTTTTTCGTCAATATGATATGTCAATATTTTCTGTCTGCCCTTTGGCATTGACTTAATAACCGATATATCAAGATCGCCATATAAAATAAGAGAAAGTGTTCTCGGAATTGGCGTTGCACTCATAACAAGAATGTGCGGACTTTCGCCTTTTGCTCCAAGAAGCGCTCTTTGGTTAACACCGAATCTATGTTGTTCATCGGTAATGCAAAGTGCAAGATTTGAAAATTTAACATTATTTTCTATGAGAGCATGGGTTCCGACAATAATATCATACACTCCTTGGGATATATCTTCACTAATTTTATTTTTCCCCTTGACAGATGAGGTATAGAGGGCAATACGAACCTCATCACCAAATAGATTTTTAAGCGTCTTATAATGCTGCTGTGCAAGAATTTCTGTCGGTGCCATAAATGCAGACTGATAACCCGACTTGGAACAAGCATACATAACCGCCGCCGCCACAACAGTTTTTCCACATCCAACATCCCCCTGAACAAGTCTGTTCATAGGTATTCCATTTTTGAGATCTCTGCAAATATCATTTATTGTTTCCTTCTGGCCATCTGTCAACTCAAAAGGTAGTCTTTTTGCAAACTCTCTTATATTATCAGCCGCTTTAATTATTACTCCCTTTTTTTCTTTTCTTCTTCCTTTTACCGAGGAAAGAGCAAGTGTAAGTACAAACAGTTCTTCAAAAGCCAGCCTATCTCGTGCATTTTTTAAATCTTCAAAACTTTCCGGCCTATGCATTTTTTTTACTGCATCAAGAACAGGAACAAGGTTGTACTTTTTAAGTATGTGATCTGGTATACATTCAGACAGGATCTCAAGTGAATCAAGAGCAACACTTACCGTTTCGCAAATTGTCTTTGTTGTAAGTCCGGATGTTGCATGATATGTCGGAACAATACACTCGGTATATTTCTTTTCAGCGCTGTCTTCAATATAATGCATATCAAATTCTTTTTTGCCATTTTGTGACGTCAGAGCACCATATATTGTATATATATGCCCGGACTTAATGGTGGGTTTTGCATAGGGTGCCGAAAACCATTTTATCGTAACATTTTCAAAGCCATCAGTTCCATACAAAAGAAAAAGTGACAGTTTCGGTTTCAGTCTACGCTCAACAATCTGTCTCAAAGGTCTGATTTTAATACAGCACATCTCACCTATTTGACATTCATTAATTCTTCTGACAATACGTCTGTCTTCGTATCCTGACGGAAAATAATATACAAGATCCCATATTGTTGTAATACCAAGTTTTGAATACAGACTCGCTTTTTTCGATCCTATTCCTTTTAAGATGGTTATAGGTGAATTTAAATATTCAATTTGCTTAGCATTATGTCTATCCATGTTAAAAATTCCTTTACTATAACAAAAAGATGCCTCAGGGCATCTTTTTGAATTTTTTATTCAGCAGAAATCAGATAGTGATAAACGGGTTGGGAACCACAGTTCATAATCACATCACAATCAGCATATCTGGATTCAATTTCTTCGCAAAGAGAGTCAGCATCTTCATCAGAAACATCCTCTCCATAGAAAACAGATATGGTACTTGTATCATCGCTAACCATAACGTCAAGAGAAGCCATCACTGCCAAATGAGCATCTTTTTCAGATGACTTGATCTTTCCATCAACAATACTGAGATAATCACCTTCTTTGATGACTATATCATCTATTTGAGTATCTCTGACAGCATAAGTGACCTGCGCACTTTTAACCACAGAAAGAACTTCCTCAAACAATTCCTTATTTTGGTCTGCATTGCTGTCGGAATCAAATGCAAGCATACAACTCATACATTGGGTAACGCTTGTTGTCGGAATAACGATTATGTTTGAGTCTGAAAGTTTTGCCGCCTGCTGAGCAGACATTACAACATTTTTGTTGTTCGGGAAAACATACACAGTTTCAGCATTGATATTTTCAAATGCTTTTAAAATATCATCGGTGCTTGGATTCATTGTCTGTCCGCCCTCTATGATCTCTGATACTCCAAGATCTTTAAGAATAGAGACAATTCCGTCTCCAACTGCAACAGACACAAAAGCATACTTATCCTTCTTTGCAGGTTGTGCACTTTTTTGTGCACTTGCTTTGATGACTTCACTATGCTGAAGACGCATATTTTCAATTTTTACTGTTGCAAGGTCGCCAATTTTTAGTGCTTCACGCAAAATCACATCAGGTTCATTTGTATGAATGTGAATCTTTACAATATCGTCATCATCAACAAAAACCATACTGTCACCGAGTTTTTCCACGTTTGCTTTAAATTTAAATGCTGACTTTCCCTTTTCACGCTTATCAACAATACACTCTGTGCAATATCCAAAAGTTATTTCTTCTTCACTTGTATGGACAACTGTATCCTTTGATTCAGTTTCCTTTTCTTTCAATTCAATTATCTCATTTTTGGAAATATAATGATACATTCCCTCTATGATATACATAAGTCCCTGACCGCCGGAATCAACAACTCCTGCCTGCTTAAGTTTCGGGAGAAGTTCAGGAGTTCTGGCAAGTGCTTTGTTTCCTGCGTCTGTCACAAGTGCAAAAAACTCTGCAAAATCATCAAATTCAGGTGCATATTTTACTGCACATTCAGCCATTTCTCTGGCAACAGTCAAAATTGTACCCTCTGTTGGTTTCATAACTGCGCGATACGCACTGTCAGATGCACTTTTGAACGCTTTAGCCAAAAGTTTGACATCACATGTCACTGCACCTGCAAACGCCTTATTAAATCCTCTCATAAGCTGAGAAAGAATTACGCCTGAATTTCCTCTTGCTCCTCTCAAAGTATCATTAGCAACGGATTTCGCCACTGCAGATACTGTAGAATCAGCATTGGCATGAAGTCCAGCAACACAAGATTTCATTGTCATAGACATATTTGTTCCTGTATCACCGTCAGGTACAGGAAAAACATTCATTTCATCAACCTTTTGTCTGTTGTTCAAAAGGTTGTTGGCACCGGATATAAACATCTCAACCAATATCGATGCATTGATTTCTCTTATCAAGTTATTCACTCCTGTTCCTGTACTCTGAAGCCTTCTACACACACATTAACCTGTTCAACATCAAGACCGGTCATATGACTTACCTGATATTTTACATTTTTAATTATACTTTTTCCAATAACATTAATATTAACACCATACTCTATGATAACATGAACATCGACACTTATCTTATTATCATCCGTAATATTAACTTTAATACCTTTTGCAAGGTTTTCCCTCTTTAAAAGATTAGCCATTGTGTCTGTTTTGGAACGATATGCCATACCTACTACCCCATAAGACATTGTCGCAGCAAAACCGGCTATTCTTGCAACCACATCTGAATCAATAAAAACACTGCCTTTTGCAAGCTCAAATTCAGCATTAGCCATTATAATCATCCTTTCAAAATCTGATAACTTCGACGTCTACATTATCTTCATAAACTTTTATTTCTCTTAAACGACAAGTACAAAGAAAAATTTGCCTTTCTTCGGAGACGTTTCTCATACATTCCATCATATCAAAGCATCTTTCATCATCAAATGATGATAACACATCATCAAAAAACATCGGAAGCGGATTTTCCTTGGAAATGGAATCACATATTGCCATACGTAGGGACAGTCCGGCCGCATCTTTTGTTGAACGACTAAATCTCTTAACAGATTTAAGTTCATTGCCGTGATTCAAGGATATTTCAAAACTATCATCAGCAACTAAAGAGTCATAACCTTTTTTACATACCCTTTTAAAAATTTCAAAGGATTTTTCAGATATCAGCGGTGCATAGCAATCTTTCAAGCGCGAAAAAGCACTATCAAGAATAAAAAGCGCCGTATTATATACATCCTGTTTCTGTTTAAGCTTTCCAAGTTTTAAATCTGATTCATTAATTTTTTTATGACAAAAATCCCTTTGCGAAATCATCTCATTCTTCTTCTCGCATAAAGATTGAATTTGAGATTTTTTTACACTCACATCAATCTCACATTTTTGTATTTTATTAATTATACCATTTATTTCTTTATTTGTAAAGACATTTGTTTCATCAGATTGTGACATATAATTATGCGCATTATCCCCATTCAATTCTTCTTGTGTTATTTCATTTTCATATTCGCAAATTCTTTTTTTGCACAATTCTATTTGTAAACTCACAGCGTTAGTCAATTCATTGTTAACCTTAATATTTTTCTTAATTTTTGCAAAAACAAACACAAAACACAACACAAACAAAACCAAACTGCACAAAATATACTCTTCACTTTTTTGCATAACTCCGAAATATAACGCTATCAGTGAAACAATAAGGATGCCAAAAATAACATATGAATATTTATAAAATAACAATCCTGTTTCCTTCTGATGTGATGATTTTTCATCCTTAATCTTATTAAACTGCGTATTCAAATTGTTTAAATTTTCAAGTTCTTTCTCTCTCAATTCGGAAATTTCTAACATCTTAGCTTTGCTTTGATAATTCTTTATTGCATTATATTCATTTATATAATGTTCTTTTTGTGATTCCAAATAATCTCTTTCATTGCGAAGTTCGGATAAATGTACATCTATAGTCTCTATTTCCTTATCAAGAATCAATTTTTCTTCTTTAAGTCTTACCATCTCTTTCGTAATTAGCGAAAAATCTGAACTTCCTCTTTTTGATGATGTCAGATTAAGAATTTCATCCTCAATGCTGTGTCTTACGCGGCTATAAGATGAATCCTTTTCATTTTTTCCATACACTGCAGACGAAATGCTGTCATCAGGATCAAACAATGCAGAATAATCACGTGCAAAAAAAGTGTCAGAAAAAACTTTTTCGTCAACTGAAAAAAAGTACTCCCCAGGGTTGTCAATTCCGGAATATTTCTCGCCTGTATCGGCATTTTTTACATCAAGAATCTTTGTACCCGACTTTGATCCTTCGCTTCTATATATGATATAGTTTTTTCCATGCGATTCAAATTCTATACTTCCACACATTGGCATACCGTTCCATGGCATATATTTTTCTTTGACAGACAAATCATTCTTTGGCTTCTTTTGACGCAAACCGTAAAATATAAACTTAATAAATTCCAAAAGTGTTGTCTTGCCCGACTCATTTGGTGCATAAATAATATTAAAACTTGATGAAGGAATAATTTTCAAGCCTGAAAGTTTTCCAAAATCGGATATATTGATACATTTTATAGTCATCTTTCTCCTCCTCTGCCAAGCAATCCGTACAGAACAGAAAAAGCGTCTTTGTATACCTTTATTTTGTCGTCATCAGACTCTTCATCCATAAGTCGCATAGTTTCTTTGGCACACAACCCAAGAAGAGAAAAGTTTTCAGCTTCTTGTTCAATATTCAGAGTGTTTTGTGTGTTATTATGTAGTTCGACATGAAATGCTTCGATATTGTTTTCAATCAGCTCGATACTGAGAAGATAATCAATGTTATTTTCGCCGCAAAGATTTATTCGCCAAATATCATCAGATTTGTTAACTATTGTGTTTACTTCATTTATCACTGATGAATAGTCATAAATATCTGATATATCCACGGAAATATTATGATATTTTCTTCTACATGATGAAACAAACTCCAGGTCAGCTTCACCCTTTTGTATAAATCCTTTTATATATCCCTTTTCGCCGCACTCGTCAAAGCCGGTCGGCTCAACGCATCCCGGATATGCGTATGTCATATTGTTAAGCTTGGCAAAACCGCTAAATTCATGTATGTGACCAAGAGCTATATAATCAAATCCCTCTTTTTCAAGAACTCTCATATCTAAAGAATTATATATGCTTTTATCTGATATTTCACCATGCATGCACATGATATTTATGTAAGCAGGATCACAATCACAAATATTGTCAACGAGAGTTTCATTTGCATAACGTTCTGCAAATGACCTTCCATATACTTTCGTTTTCAGATTTTCGAGTGTTACACACTCAATGTCCTCATATCCGAAAATATGAAGATTATCAGGACAATTGCATACAAGAAAATCTGTAGTGTTACCAATATATGGATCATGATTTCCGCATGAATAGAAAAAATTCACATCAGGCATTGATGCAATTTTCTCAAGTATCATTCTGCAAAGCCTTTCCGAAACATTGGGAGAGTCAAAAATATCTCCACACAAAAGTGCTATATTACAGTTTGCAGAACTTTCTATTACTGACATACAGGATTGTTCTATCTCCAGCATACGAATACGGTTATTTGTTCTTTCAAATGCAGAAACGCTCTTTCCAAGATGCATATCTGCGCAGTGTATAACGGACACTTTATCCATATTTTTTCCTCCGGTATTGAATATACTGATATTTTAACATTTGCGATATTAAAAGTCAACCAATATACCCTTACTGCACTAACGCATAATGGGTTAATGCTTTAACTCAATTATATTTTGTTGATACAATATTAATTGTACAGGCAAAACATGCCAATCATTAAATTGAGACTACGAAAATAAGATTATTTTCGCAGCCTCGTTACCGCCAAATGCGTTATAACAATAAAAAGAAAACATAAATTGTATTTTGATTTTATCTGAGCATAGCTATCAAAAGTTCCTTCACATTTGTGTTTAATCCAATTCTATTAGTGATTGATCTTAAAGCTTCATACTCATCAACATAATCACCAGCAGCAATTCTCCCAAAGCTGAATAATCCGTATCCATATCTGTCATCCTTTCCTAACCCGCTGAGATCTTCTGTATAGATGTTTAGTAAAAGTCTTATTTCATCCGGGGTTAGTTTTCTGTGATATCTCATCACTCCTTTTGCCTGTAATATTGCAACTGCACCTGTAATTATGGGTGTTGCCATTGATGTTCCGCTTAAAATTGCATATCCGTTATTAAGAAATGTTGAATATATATCGATGCCGGCAGCTGATATTTCCGCGGAATTACCTTTTGAACAAAAATCGGCAACCTTTTTATTTATGTCTACTGCAGATACGGCTATGGTCTCATTGAATCTTGCCGGATATCCAATTGTATTCTTTCCGTTTGCTCCATCATTTCCCGCAGCGCAAATAAGAGTTATTCCCTTTTGATTTGCAAAATGTATGAGATTTTTATATCTCGGAAAGGTATTAGGTGATGAAAAAGACATATTTATGACATCTACTTTTTTGTCGATAAGCCAAAAAATACTTTTTTCAATGGCACCATAGTCAGTTTTACCACTTTTGTCAAAGGCTTTTGCAATGTATAGTTCGGATTTTGGAGCAACACCCACAACTCCCATTCCGTTTTTCTCTGCTGCAACAATTCCGGCAACGTGGGTACCATGACCGTTATAATCTTCAAATGTTCCTGTATCCTCCAAAGTAAAATTTACTCCATCTGCAATTCTACCCGACAAATCCGGATGAGATGTACACACTCCTGTATCAATAATGCCAACCTTTATACCCTCTCCCATTGTTTCGCTCCATTCAAGTGGTGCGCCAACCATTTTAACTCCGTAATCAATAATTTCGTCATTTCTGTTTAAATCTATTTTTATTAGTTTATAATCACTGATTTTGAAAATTCTCACACTTATCACTCCGTTACAGATTTATATGCTATTATATGAAATAATGGCTCTTTTGGTAACAGATGATATTGTTACATAGCAAAAGAAACCCCGAAAATCTCTTTTCAAAGTTCCTTTGCCAATTCTATATTCTGTTTTATAAACACAAATAAAGTTATCCGATAAAACTGCAAGCGGCAAGAGCGGCTATTGCACCATCGGATGCGGCTGTTGCAACCTGTCTGATATTTTTTTTCCGACAGTCTCCTGCAACAAATATGCCGTCAGAATTTGTAAGACATGATTCATCGGAATCTGCATATCCTCTTTCATCAAGATTTATCACGTCTGAAAAAATTTCGTTTTGAGGAATGAGACCGATGGCTGTGAAAACACCATCAACAGAAATCTCATATGTCTTTGAAGAATCTGAAACAACAATGGCATTCAGTTCATTATCTCCCTTGAATTCTTTTACGACAGTTCCCAAAATCACTTCAATGTTTTCTTTTGCTGAAATGATGTCCTGAAGTTTTTGTTCGCCCGTCAGAAAATCAAGATTCTGAACTATATATACCTTTTTTGATGTTTCGGAAAGAAGAATCGCTTCCTGAAGGGCAGAATTTCCTCCACCAATTACTGCAACTGTTTTGCCCTGATAGAATGCGCCATCACAAACAGCGCAAAAGGAAATTCCATTTCCTATAAATTCTTCTTCTCTGTCAAGTCCCAGGAGTCTGTGTTTTGTTCCGGTTGCAATAATAATCGCCTTGGCGTAATATTCGCCATCGTCTGTGATTACCTTATGAGGATTGCCCTTGACAATCTTTTCTGCCTCAATACATTCAATTTCTGCATCAAGAGACATTGCCTGTTCAATGAGTTTTTCGGCAAACTCATTTCCTGTTACGCTTTGAAATCCGGGAATGTTTTCTACCTTTGGCGAGGATGTGATTTGTCCCCGAAAGTTCCCTTTTCCAAAACAAGAACACTCTTGTTTGCTCTTCCGGCATATACTGCAGCTGTAAGCCCTGCAGGGCCACCGCCTATTATGATTATATCATATACTTTCATTGTATCACACTTTCAAAGCTTTCTTGATGTCTGATACTCCGGCAAACTTGCTTACACTACCGCCTTTTACGATAACAAGTGTCGGCGCCTGTTTGATTTCAAACTTAACAGCCATATCTTTGTTTTCATCTGCAAGAAGTTTGTTATATGAAATACCATTTTTGTCAAGAATTGAGCATGCTATTTTACAGTTAGGGCATGTCGCAGTTGTAAAAAGATATGTTCCGTCATCGGCATTATCCGTTGCGGGAGCATTTGAAACCTCTTTACCCGCTTCTTTTATTGTACGTGTAAGTTTGGAATTTTCAATATCATACACTTTACGTTCTTTATATTCCTGAGCCTTACCGTCATTCCAGTTCTGAACAGGTCGATAATATCCTGTTATGCGGCTATATACTTCTGTTGCTTCTCCGCATTCGGGACATGTGTACTGTTCACCGGCAATATAGCCATGTTTTTTACATACAGAATATGTGGGCGAAAGTGTGTAATATGGCAAACTATAGTTTTCTGCAATCTTACGTACAAGTGTTGCCGCAGATTTCCAGTCAGGAAGTTTTTCACCAAGGAATGCATGGAAAACAGTTCCGGATGTATAAAGAGTCTGAAGTTCATCCTGAATATCAAGGGCTGTGAAGATATCTTCGGTATAGCCAACAGGAAGGTGTGAACTGTTTGTATAGTATGGTGTGCCGTCATTTTCACCTGCTGTGATAATATCAGGATAGTGTTTAAGATCGTGTTTTGCAAGACGGAATGCTGTTGATTCAGCAGGTGTTGCTTCAAGGTTATACAAGTCACCATATTCCATCTGATAGTCTGAAAGACGCTCACGCATATGATTGAGAACTTCTTTTGTGAATTCCTGAGTTTCTTTGTTGGTAAGATCTGCTTTGAGCCATTTTGCATTGAGACCAACTTCGTTCATACCAACAAGACCAATTGTTGAGAAGTGATTGTCAAAACTTCCGAGATATCTCTTTGTATAAGGATAGAGACCAACATCAAGAAGTTTGCTTATTACAGTTCTCTTAACTTTAAGAGAACGTGCAGAAATATCCATCATCTTGTCAAGACGTGCATAGAAATCATCTTTATCTTTTGAAAGATATGCAATTCTTGGCATATTGATGGTGACAACACCAACTGAACCGGTTGATTCTCCGCTACCAAAGAATCCGCCTGATTTCTTTCTGAGTTCACGAAGATCAAGACGAAGTCTGCAGCACATACTTCTGACATCGCTTGGTTCCATGTCACTGTTGATGTAGTTTGAAAAATAAGGTGTTCCATATTTTGATGTCATTTCAAACAAGAGTTTGTTATTCTCTGTCTCAGACCAATCAAAATCCCTTGTGATTGAATATGTGGGAATGGGATACTGGAATCCTCTTCCATTAGCGTCACCATCAATCATAATCTGAATGAACGCTTTGTTGATAAGATCCATTTCTCTCTGACAGTCTTTATATTTGAAATCCATTTCCTTACCACCAACGATACAGTTGAGTTCAGCAAGGTCATTTGGTACTACCCAATCAAGTGTAATGTTTGAAAATGGTGCCTGTGTTCCCCATCTACTGGGTGTATTCACACCATATATGAAGGATTCTATACATTTTTTAACCTGATCGTAACTGAGGTTGTCCACTTTTACAAATGGAGCGAGATATGTATCAAAAGATGAGAAAGCCTGAGCGCCTGCCCATTCATTCTGCATAATACCAAGGAAGTTTACCATCTGGTTACAAAGAGTTGCAAGATGGCTTGCAGGTGAAGATGTAATCTTTCCGGGAACACCGCCAAGGCCTTCCTGAATAAGTTGTTTTAGTGACCATCCTGCGCAGTATCCTGTAAGCATGGAAAGATCGTGGATGTGAATGTCGGCATTTCTGTGAGCATTGCCGATTTCATCGTCATAAATTTCTGAAAGCCAGTAGTTTGCAGTGATAGCACCTGAGTTACTTAAGATAAGACCACCAACAGAATATGTAACTGTGGAATTCTCCTTTACACGCCAGTCATTAATATCAAGGTAGTTATCAACAATGGCCTTATAGTCAACCATGGTTGCACTGATGTTACGGATTTTTTCTCTCTGACGACGATATACAATGTAGGCTTTTGCAACATCACTGTATCCCGCTTTAATAAGAACAGATTCAACACTGTCCTGAATGTGTTCCACCCCGATTTTCATATCCTCAATCTGAGGTTCAAATTCTGCTGTTACTTTTAATGCAAGAAAATCTATAATGTCATCGTTATACTGTCTTGAACACGCATCAAACGCTTGTCTGATCGCTGTACTGATTTTGGTAATGTCAAAAGATGTCAGTTTTCCATCTCTTTTTACAACATTATACATAATAAACCTCCTAACAAATAATACCAAAGTATTAACATTGTATCACGCATTCTAACAGTTGTCAATACCCAAAACACAATATATTGTGTTTTTTGAAAAAATTATTTCTAAATATTGTTGTTGTGTGAAAATGCAGGTACTATGAGTGTTTTGGCCATTTTACGACAAAACACGGTGATTTTATTATTTTAAAACCACCGTGTTTTATAATATTTTTTAATTAAAATCAGGTTAATCAGATTCTTTGAAAAAGAAGATATTGTGATAAAATTACTACATTAAATATGTATTACGGTCTGAGAGGATTCTGTGCATGAATAAGGTCTATAACTTTTAATTGTAAAAGGAGTTGTTCTTCGGGTTTTATTTCCATCTCTTTACCTTCTGTGAGATAATCGTAAATCATCTTATAATAAAGTGCTGTACCAACATTAAATGCATCACCTTCAAGATCAAATGCTTCTTCTGTGAATGTGAGAGTTTCTGTGCAGTATGCGGGGAATCTGTTTTCATCTTCCATTGATGCAGCAAGAACTTCCCTTACAGGTTCATTCTCGGGATTATAGTATTTAATATCAATATGAGAAACATTACCTTTAAGAGAACCTTTTGACCCCTGAATCATATACATTGCAGGCACATAGCAGTTGCAGGCAGTAATTTCAATATCCACCAATGGTGCTCCTGCTGCTGTAAGAATAATTTTTGCATAGTCTTCTGCATTACCAAAAGTTGTTGCACGGTCAAGTTTTGAAAAAACATTTATGTCACTTGGAAAATTCATAAGATCAAGTGCCTGATCAAGAGGATGAGGTCCTGTGTTTCTTACTTCACCACCTGAAAAATTCTGAAGAGTCTGCCAGTCCCAACGTCTTGCAAATTTAGAAAAGTTAATTGAAATCTGCTTTATGTCTCCAAGTTTTCCGCTTGCTATGATTTCTTTTATTTTAGTGTAATACGGTGCGAAACGTGATTGTTGGAAAATGTTAAGCATAACACCATTTTTCTTTGCCGCATCAATCATTGCGCATCCGTCTTCATAAGTTTTTGCAAAGGGTTTTTCGGATACAACATTAAAACCATGATTCAAAAGGTCAATTGCAACCTTTGCATGAAGATGTGAAAAAGTGGAATTTACAACAAGATCTATATCATCTCTTCCATAAAGTTCCGATATATCTGCATATACATCACAACCATATTCCTCTTTTGCACGGACTCTTCTGTGTTCAAGTTCATCTACAACTGCCACAACATTAAAATATTTGTTATCTTCACTTTTAAAATATTTTCCGTGAATGTCTCTTCCGCTTCTCCCCTGACCGACTATAGCCACATTTAATTTTTTCATGATTATCACCTCTCTTACATTAATATTCTACTTTTAATTCTCTTTTTTCATCAGATGATTTGCAGGAAGCGAGAATAATATCTACTGCTTTGCGTGCTTCTTCTCCGCTTATCATTGGCGGTCTGTCTTCAATGATTGCCATTGCCATATCTTCAACAAGATATATATGTCCGAAATTTGTTTCATTATACTGACAGTTCACGCCGCCCATGGAGTTTGTAATTTCAGGAACAGGGATTGATTTGTCTTTAAGATCCCACATATAAAAACCTTTATCGCCAAAAATGATACTTCCCTCTGTTCCATGAACTGCAAATATTGTTTCAAGTCCCGAATATGCAGTGGTAGTACCTTAATAACACCCATGGCTCCGTTTTTATATTTAACCCTTATTACTGCGGTATCTTCTGCTTCTATATTCCATGCATATGTTTGGCAATCTGCATCAACAGATTCAATTCCGCCCATTATCCAGTTTATCATATCAATACCGTGGATTGACTGATTCATAAGTGCACCGCCGTCAAGAGCCAAAGTTCCTCTCCAGTCTCCGCTTGCATAATACTCAGCGTCTCTGTAATATTTGAGATAAGCATCGGCAAGTGTAACTTTTCCGAGAAGCCCTTTTTCAACAGCCTCTTTTGTCTTTATTGCGGCATCGTAGGTTCTTCTTTGAAAAATACAACCAAGTTTAACATTGTTGTCTTTGCAACATTTGATTAACATGTCTGCTTTTTCTCTTGTGACGTCAATTGGCTTTTCGCAAAGGACATTGACTCCCCTTTTTGCAACTTCACATCCGATTTGTGCGTGATATCCGCTCGGAGTCAGTATACTACATACATCAATATTCTCTGACTCAAGCATTGTTATATAGTCAGAATAAAAACTGCAGTTATTTTCTTTTGCTATTGATTCAGCCTTTTTGATATCTATGTCACAAACCGCAACAAGATTTGCGTGGGGAGCATTTTTGATTGCATCAAGATGATTGACAGAAACGCGTCCGCAACCTATAAGTGCAAAATTTACTGTATGTTTCATTGAAACCTCCATTTAAAAAAATTTTTCAGTATAATAGTATATTATATTTTTTAAAAAGTAAATTGCAAAAAATGTAATTATATATTACAAAAAATGCAAAAATATGAGTATGAAAACATATAAGCATTAATTTTTCATACTCATATTTTATATATCCGTTCCGCGTATATAAGTATTACATATATTTTCAAGGGCAACTTGTTTCATTTTAATAAGTGTTATCTCATCAACAGGCGAAAGACCTTTTCCGAGGATGTTTCCCGAATCAACAAAATTCTGAATATAATACCTTTTTGCGCCCTTAATTTCCTTTGAGAGATCCAGGATGTCAGAAACCGTATGAAGACCTTTTACCACAGTTGTTCTGAATTCATAATCAACAGAATCTGTCATAAGAAATGAAATGCTTTCCTTTACGGACTCAACATCAAGGTTTTCAATTCCGGAAGTTTCAAGGTATTTTCCGAGTCTGTTTTTCACATCCATGGCAACATAGTCTACAAGACCTTTTTTCACTAATTTTTTTAGTTTGTCAGGAAAACTTCCGTTGGTATCAAGTTTAACCTTGTAACCAAGTTCTTTGACTTTAACTATAAAATCTTCAAGTTCATTGTGCAAAAGAGGCTCACCACCACTTATGCACACTCCTTCAAGCACTCCTTGTCTCTTTTTCAAATATGACAGTATTTCCTCTTCATCTATGCTTTGATGACCGTTTTGTTCCACAAGAAAAGAATTGTGACAAAAGGGACAAGCAAAATTGCATCCGATTGTAAAAAGAGTGCAGGCTACTTTCCCCGGAAAATCAAGAAGCGTTAGTTTTTGAAATCCACCAAAAATCATATTACATCTCCATTATCATCTTAAAGTTCTATGAAACCAAAAAAATCGGGAACGTGATAGTCAGGACTTTCAACCTCAACCTCACACCAGGTTATAAAATGCGAATGATCTGTTTCTTCGCCGCATTTGTAAAAATTTCCTTTGCATACAGGAGCAATTTTCCCAACTTTTTCTATCAGGAATGAATCAGATATGTAAAACTTAAGTGTCCAGTCGCCGTCTTTTGCATCAGATTCTATAGAGAAGATGCTTCTGTCTTCTGTGTTAAACACTCTGCCGTGTCTTCCGTCACCAACACTTGAATTCATAACACCTTTGGGGTTAAATTCAAAATTTATATATCTTGGATCCCATGGATTTGGCTTAAAGAAAAATTCCATGCAACTGTCGAAGCAAACATCTGTATTTTCTTCATATCTTTCACATAGAAGGTTTTTCTCATCAGTATGCATAAGAACGCTGATACCTTCGGGACCTCTCAGCAATTTAAAAGTTGTGTTTATGGGCTGGTAAAATTCTTTCCATCTCTGATAAGTTATCTTTCCCTCCGGTGCTTTTTCCCATTCTTTTGAATCCATACCCGGATTTATGACTTCTGTTCTGCCGGCTTTATATCTCATTTAAAATCACCTCAAATTAAAATTATCCTGTATTAAAATTATATCATACTGAGAAGCTAAAGTCGCTGACAAGATTCAGAGATCCTCTAATCAAGCTCAGAAGTCATCAGCTTGTAGAACTTACAAACATCTTAGATAAGGCGTTTTCTAAGTTCAAATCCTTCTTTGAAGATAAGTTTTCGCTTACTGCATCATACATACGTCTTTTCTTTTAGTTAGTTTCATTTTTTTCACCTATTTTATTCGGTTGTTTTTGTTGCTCTAAGTAAATCTTGTACCAATTATCAACGTAATCGATTGGTTTACAGCGTGCACATGGTTTGTATATTTTCATGGCTGTATACCTATGCATTACGGTCTTTTTTCGAAAACGAATTGTGGAACATTTGCTTCTGTGATAACAATCGCTGTTTTTTGTAATAAAAGCGTTAAACCTTTTTCCATATCCGTATTCTCTTGTTTTAATATATGGCAGTCCATCCATGCCGATAGAAACGTTATCAGGGATAGGTTCATATGCTTTGTAATTGTTTTTTTCAAGTTTTTTCCGCACTTCTTCTTTAAATTCAAAAGCGGCTTGTGTAATTTGTGCAGTTGTTCTTCTTTTGCCGGGAGTGATGTTTTCTTCTGTTGTGGTGTCTGCATCTTCTTTTCTTTTGCGGTTGTATTCTCGGATTTCTTCTGCTTTGGTTTTTTGAATAATGTCAATTTCCGCCTTATGATCTAAATCTTTTGCTATTAATCGATTAATTATAAGTATAACTATTCCTGCTATCCAAATTAATACATCATAGTGCTCAGTTACGGTCATTAACAAAGTGCAGGCAAATGAAATTAAAAAGAATATCAATGTAGTAACAACGCAAATTTTTATTTTTTTCAGGTCACGTTTTTTGCTCACATTTTTATTGGATATAGAAACTGCCAACGACATAATAAAATGAAATACTGAAAGTAATAATGATGTTTGAACCGCCAATGTAAATATGCTCATAATTATTCTCCTTTAAAACCTTGCCCGAAGTTCAACGACTTTTCCGATAATCTGAACAGGCAATAATTTTATTTCTTCATTATTGTAAAACATTATATCATATGCAGGGTTTAACGGTATCAGAGATATTCCGATATCTTGCTTTTTTATTTTTTTGACGGTAGCCTCGTCACCGTTGACAAGGACAACAGCAACATCGCCATTGTCTGCATCAGACTGTTGTCTGACAACAACATCTCCGTCTGCAATTCTTGGTTCCATACTATCACCTTTAATTTTTAAAGCAAAATGTTCTCCTTGAGATGCCATTTCGGGAGATATCTCTTCGTAATCAAGTACATCCTCTACTGCGGTTATAGGAATTCCTGCTCTGACGTAGCCGAGGACGGGAATAAAATTTCCTTGCGGAGTTTCTTCTCTTCCAAACAAATAGTCAACAGAAACATTAAAATATTCTGATATTTTTAAAATGGTGTTGTAGTCTGGTTGTCTTGCGTTGCTTTTCCAGTTGCCTATAGTGCCGTTTGCAATATCAAATATTTTAGCAAAGTCAATTTGGGTAAGTTTTTTTGCTTTTCTTAATTGATTTAATCTTTCTCCTAACATATACATCATCTCAAATTAAATTTATCCTGTATTAAAACTATATCAGGTTTACCAATATAATTCAATCCGAACATTTCAACAATCTCCTTTGCTTTCGGCAGAGATTTTCCGTTGTATGCACTTTTCACGGTATGAGCATCAAAGCCAAAAGTTACGGGGCATTTTTCTTCGCCTGCAATTTTCCAGAATTTAAGATTTGGGTAGTGCCTGTTATCCCTGATTCCAAGAAAATTCAGTTCAAGAGGAATGTTATACTCTTTCGACGCTTTGCATATTTTTCTCACATACTTTTCATATACAAAATCATCTCCGGTAAATCTTATCCCATCAGGATGTGCAACATATGTAAAATAACCGCTTTTAATAGCAGATATAACACATTCGGCATAACGACTCAAAAAATCCTCATCACAAGTTTCTTCAAATGTATGGATTCCATTTGGACTTTCCTCCTGAATGTAATGTTCACCAAGTATGAGATACTCTGCGCCATAATCTATGGCATCATTAATCATTTTTTCAAAAAACTCAGGATAGTACTCCATTTCAAATCCGATTTTAATGTCAATTTTATTTTTATATTTCTTTCTCAAAGCATCAATTTCTGACACATATTCATATGCTTCAGAAACCCTTACCCTCGCTTCGCCTTCAGTACCGTCTGTGCATATATACGGAAAATGATCAGAAAAACCCATATGAGTAATTCCATTGTCAATGGCTCTTTGAATGTATTCCTCTATTTTTCCGGTGGCATGATGGCATCTGTAGGTATGTGTATGATAATTGTAGTTCATTTTTATCTCCCTGAGTATTTATTTAAAAGTTTTTATAAGTCTGAACACCTGATATGCTGTGTTCTTAAGATTGTCAAATGCTGTTTCTTTGTCCATGGCTTCTGACAAAGAACAAGGTTTTCTGAGAATCGGGAAAAATGCATCAATGCCATAATCGTTGCATATATCAGCATCATTTGTTACACTGCCGGAAAAAGCAATTACGGGCTTATTGTATTTTTTGGCAAGACCGGCAACACCTGTTGGTGCTTTCCCCATATGAGACTGACCGTCAAGCCTTCCTTCTCCTGTCACTATAATATCTGAATCCTTGATAAAATCTTCAAGTTTTGATTCTTTCATTACAAGTTCTATTCCCGATTTAAGTTCTCCTTTAAGATATGACATAAAAGCAAAACCCATACCGCCTGCAGCACCTGCACCCGGTGCATTTTTATCTGATTCAGGAAAAATATCTTTGGTCAGATCGGCATATTTATTTAGCCATATATCCATTTTTTCAATCATATGTTCATCAGCACCTTTTTGCGGTGCAAAAATTCTGCTGCATCCCAATTCTCCGCATAGGGGGTTTTTCACGTCGCAAGCAATTGAGAAAGTGCACTCGGAAAGTTCTTTCATGGAATTATCAGTTTTAATTATATTTAATCTTTCGAGTCCTTTTGCTCCTTGTGATACAGGATTGTTTTCACAATCAAGAAATTCAAAACCAAGAGCCTGAAGCATACCGATTCCGCCATCATTTGTTGCACTGCCGCCTATACCAACAATAAAATTACGGCATCCTGATTCTATTGCATCCCTTATCATTTCACCAACGCCATATGTGGTGGTATTCATAGGATTTTTCTCTGATTCATCAACAAGGGTTATTCCTGCAGCAGAAGACATTTCTATAATTGCAGTTCTGCTTTTTGGAATTATGCCATATGATGCAACTACTTTTTCACCAAGGGGTCCTGAAACAAAAACATTCTTTGTTTCTCCGCCAAGTGCCGAAACTATCGCGTCAACAGTTCCTTCACCCCCATCTGCTATCGGGTGCATGTGTACAAGGGCGTCATCATACGCACGTTTAATCCCCTCACTTACTGCTTTTGCCGCTTCTATGCTTGAAATGCTCCCCTTAAATGAATCAATTGCTATTGTAACTTTCATACTACTATCCTCCTACCCAATATCTGACGTATCAATTATATAATCACATTTATTCCTTATATCACATTTTTCAAAATACAATTCTTCTCTTGGAATCCATAGTTTTTTAAAGTTTCCATATTCCCCCGGGGTGCATCTTTTTTTCAATCTTATCTCTTGTACACATGGTGACACATCCACAAAAATCTTCATATCATAACAATTTATGAACTCATCCATACACGAATATGTTCCTTCAATTATTGTAAGTTTTCCGGGCATAAAACACACATCATCAGAGGAAAAGTCTCCTTTTTTGCAAACATACGGTCTATAAGATATTTTCCTGCCTGACATCAACGGTTTTAAAACGCTATTCATAAATCTCTCAATATGAATATTTCCGCCGATTTTTGACATTCTTTCATCATTTCTAAGTTCAAACGGAAGAAAAAAATCATCAACATGAATAACATTACATCCAAATATCCTTTGAAGATATTCTGAAAGAAAAGTTTTTCCTCCCCCACATCGCCCGTCTATTGCCAAAACTATACTTTTGTTTTCAAGAATATGTTTTTTTATTATTTTTGTAAGATTATCAAACTTATTAATGTACATTATTATTCTCTTTCAAAAAACTTATTTTTTTGCAATAAAACAACTATGGCAGGTATAAATACAAGTTGTATTATAATGCCCGGTATTGCATTTAAAAATGCTCCCGAAATAAACGCCGAAAAGCCAAAAGCGTTTTTCCCGAATCCAAGAAGTACACTTTGTGCAGTTCCCCACACAACCCTACCACCAAGCATTGAGATTATCAACGCAAAATACAAATATCTCACGCTTTTATATTTCAGGTGTTTATATACAAAGTCCGCCAAAAAGCCATATGCAAATAGTTCAAGAGACATCGAAAGTGCATTTGGATACATAGCAGGCATCGTAAAAATTGCTGAGCGTAGAAGCGGCAACACGATTCCAAGTATTGATGCATACTTCCAACCGCAAATAAAACTACACAGCAAAACAGGAATATGCATCGGAAGAAACATATTACCAATCTGCTGAATTTGTCCTGTTAAAAAAGGCAGCACAAACCCCAAGGCAAGAAACATTGCACTTATAACTGTTTTTTTCACTTTATTCATAACATCTTCTCCATGGTTTTATAACTTGACGGTAACATTCTCTTTTAATCCACATTCCTCTTTTTTTACTGACGGAATGACAAAGTTAAAAGATTTTGGTGCAATTTCAAATCTTATCGTTTCTGCATCCATCATTTCTCCGTCGACACAAAGTCTGATTTTTTCAGATACAGGCTTAACTGTAACTCTTTTACATTCTCTTGATTTTATGTATCTTTCAATGTTTTTAACTGACAAAAATGTTCCACGCATATAATATGGTAAAAGAGTAAGAAACCTCATTCTTGACACGTTCTCTATAATATTGATATTAATCAGTCCGTCCGTCACATTAGCAGTTGGATTACTTTTTATTCCGCCGCCGCAATAACTCCCGTTTGCAATTGATGTAAGCAAAAGACGACCGTTATGCACCATTTCCCCATCAATTTCTATCTGAAGTTCTGCACCTTTCTTTTTTATAAGATTAACAAAAATTGAAATTAAATATGCAAGAGAGCCGGAAATAAAAGGCTTCTTTTTAACGTCTGAAGTCATATCTGCCACATTGGCATCAAAGCCAATGTTAAACATATTTACGCAGTATCCTGTTTTTTTCACGCCATCAATTTCAGTTGTATACCTGATCGAATCACACTTTACCGTCGAACCGTTAATTTGTGCGTAGATATCTGAAAAGTCATATTCTTTCGGAAAGTTTCTGCAAAAATCATTCCCTGTTCCCGTTGGCAAAACGCCAATCTCAACACCGTCAAACCCAATTGCACCGTTTAAAACCTCGTTTAAAGTTCCGTCACCGCCGCATGCGATAAAACGTGCATTGCCAAAATTCCTGCAATAATTCGCAACAAAATCTGTTGCATCTGCAACAGATTTTGTAATATATATCTCCACATCTGATTGTAATTTTTCAGAAACAAGATTAATCTCCGATATTAACTTTGAAACATCCCCACCCTGACCTGCTCATGGGTTTATGATAAATATTGTTTTCATAGGTGAAAATTACCTTTCATCAATTTTATAGGCATCTGACAATGAACATTGAAATCCTTTAAATCCATGAGTTATTCCCCATTTATAATATTCCTTGTCTTCTACAGCAGCAAGATGTAATTCTACTCCGTTTTCTTTGGCATAGAAAATCGCATCTCTGGATTTTTCATATAAATTTAAAGATCTCTGCGCATCTTTAAACCAAAACACGCATATAACACAATTACCCAAAGAAACAGCATCATCTACAACTTTTCTTTCTAAAACAGTATTTAATTTCTGAACATAAGATAGTTTTATGTCGGGGTCTTTTTTTCTCATATACTTTAAAGTATCGTAGGTAAACGAATTGACAAAAGTTTGTCTCATCATATCATATTTTAAAAGCAGTCTATGCACCTCGTCAATACATTCTTCAATTCTTTTATCACGAACTGTTATATATGGAATCTTATTATTTTTTTTACAGATTTTTATAAGATCTTCGACAGTTGCAACGCAAGGATAATATCCAAGGTGATCATATGACTGCATGGAAGAGTATTCGAGTTTAACACACTCTTCTTGTGATAACTCATCGATCATCACCTTGTTGTCGCTCGTGCTACCGGGTTCTATCACCCTTCCGTTATCATCAATATAAAAGTATGGATCATGACACATTATCAATTTACCGTCGGAAGAAGGAGTTACATCACCTTTTATTGCATCAAACCCTTTCATACATGCTGTTTCATATAACTCAGCTGTATTAAAAGGGACAGGTATATCTGTAAGTTTGGAATATGATATATTTAAAATATTTCCATTATAGTTCATAAAACTATCCCCTATCACTGTATACAAAACTCATCTAAAACCTCATCTTTGATTATACAGTAAATCAGGATAAAGTCAACTGTTTTTATAATATTTTCTTTGCATCAAATGATGTTCACTTTTTGCCGGCACATATAAATTCTGTGTTTTTATACTTTTGAGTAATATCCTCTGACAAAGAAACATCACTTATAAAAAAGTCAATTTCATCAAGATTTGATACGATTACTTTATTTTTGATTCCTATTTTGTCACTGCCGCATAAAAACACTCTTCTGTCAGAATTATCAATCATAATTCTATGATGCTGCAAAAAACGTTCTGTTGATTCATATATGATTCCATCATCAAATCCCGAGGCAGAAAAAAACATAATATCTGCGTGAAACATGGAAAAAGTTCTGTTCGTTATCTCTCCCGCCAGAACTCCGGGGTGTTCGAAAATATGTCCACCGGTACAGTAAGTGTCAATACCGTTTCCGTTAAGATGTGATGCAAGAACCATATTATTGGTTATGACAGTAATGTTTTTCTTGCATGCAAGAAAGTGACCAAGATACTGTGCGCTTGATGAAGCATCTATAAAAACTGTGTCATTATCACGCACAAGTTCAGCAGCTTTAACGGCAATGCTGTTTTTTTCAAGTTTCATACTATGTTGTCTGAAGCGAAAAGGTGTGTAAGATTCTTTTTTGATTTCTACGCCACCGTAACTTCTCTTTACAAGTCCCTGTTTTTCAAGAACAGTTAGGTCACGACGAATACTTGCAGGCGAATAGCGTATTTTCTCAACAAGATAATCTACAGTTACATAGTGATACTTGTTGAGTATTTTCAATATTTCATCGATTCTTTCAGACTGATACATAACTTTGCTCCTTTGATCATTGTTGATTATTTTTCAATATTTTCGCAAATATTGATTATTTTCGATTGTTTGCTATAATGATATACGAACTCAAGAAAAAAATCAATAGCAGGGACTGATTATATGAAAAAACTTTATGAAGGAAACCTTAAAAAAAATTTTTTTGTTTTTGCATTTCCTCTTGTGCTTACAGCCCTTTTTTCTCAAGCCTACCATATCATAAATACAATAATGGCAGGGAAACTTATTGGTGACGAGGCAATTTCTGCAATCGGAAGCACTTCACCCTTCATATCGATGATTTCCTCGGTATTTTGGGGATATGGTACAGGATTATCTGTATATGTAGCCATGCTTTTTGGCGAAAGAGACTACAAAAAAATGATTAACGTTATAAAAATAAATATTTTGCTAAGTTCACTTATTATTATCGTAATATCAATTTTGTGTATATTATTTCACTCTGTAATTTTTAATTTCTTAAACATTGAAAAACATCTGTGGGAAGATTCATATTCATATTTTAAAATATATATGTACGGTCTTGTTTTCCTGCATTTAAACTGGTGCTTTCTTCCCATAGCAAACGCCATAGGCAAATCAGTCTTTCCTTTTGTAGCCTCTGTTATTTCAAATATACTAAACATCTTTGGAAATTATATATTTATAAAACATTTTCATATGAGAGTTGAAGGAACTGCGTACGCAACTGTGATATCAGCATTTATTATTTCTGTGTTTTATCTGATTACTTTTATAAGAACATTTAAAAATGAAAAAATAAGCATCAGAGGGCTTTATTTTTCAGCAGACGAACTGTCTGAATCATGGAGTTATTCATTTCCTACAATGCTTCAGCAGTCCGTTATGTATATGTGCACCGCATTTGTCTCGCCCCTTACAAACAAATGCGGAGCAGCCGCAATTGCAGGATATACAATTGGTATGAGACTATACGACCTTAACGCCGCAATTTATCAGAATTCAAACAAAACCATTGGCAATTTTATTGCTCAGTGTATGGGCGCAAAAAAGTATCAACTGATTAATGACGGAATAAAAGTATGTCTGGTTCAGACTCCTCTTTTCTTATTGCCTTTTCTCTTATTTACAGTATTCGGATCAGGTTTAATTTCTGATATATTTCTTGATGAATCGGATAGCATTTACTATTCTTCTGTATTCATGAAATATTGCATGCCATTTGTGATTTTCAATGTTATAAACAATTTTCTTCATGCAATCTTCAGAAGTGTCGGTTCAGGAAGAATTCTTGTTGTGTCAACTGTTATATATTCCGTCAGCCGTTTTGCATATAGTTATATTTTTTACGAAATTTTTGATATGTTTGGAATATACCTTGCTATTATACTTTCATGGATTACTGAAGCTGTCTTTGGTCTGTATGTGTACTTTTCAGGCAAATGGAAAAATGATGAACTAAATATAAATGCATAAGTCGTCATAATGAAAAGTATGTGAAAAATATTTGTTAGATTTTATTCTCTATAAAACCGCATAATTACTAACTTTTCGAGTATTATGCGGTTTTTTATTTGCAAATTGCACATAATATGCATTGACAAACATTTAATTTTAGGGTATATTTTACATTAGAAGAAATGACATTTTCTGTCATAAAACAACACCGGATATCCGGTAAGAAGGAGGATCTTTCAATAATGAAACTGATTTACGATGTAAATGATAAGCCAAAATTTGGTCAAATGCTTGTTTTTGCTTTCCAACAGTTACTTGCAATACTGGCAGCAACAATTGCAGTACCATCAATAGTTGGTAATGGAATGTCACAATCTGCAGCTCTTTTCGGCGCAGGTGCCGGAACGATAGTTTATCTTCTTTTCACGAAATTCAGGAGTCCTGTATTCTTGGGTTCGTCCTTTGCATTCATCAGCTCAATGTATGCAGCGTTTGCCGGTGCAGCATCAATAGCTGTTGGTTATGCAGGATTACTAATCGGTGCAGTATTTGCCGGACTTGTATATGTTGTTCTTGCCATCATTATTAAAATTTGTGGTGTTAAATGGATTTCAAAGCTTATGCCGGCAGTTGTTATCGGACCAACTGTTGCAATAATTGGTCTTTCACTTGCAGGAAATGCCGTTAAGGATGTTTTGAAATTTGCAAAATTTGATGCCATTAATTCTGTATATATTATGGGGACACATGCATGGATTGGATTGATATGTGCCCTTGTTACAGTAGCCGGAGTTATCATTTCATCTATATACGGAAAAAAGACTATAAAACTTATTCCTTTCATTATCGGAATTCTTTCTGGTTATCTTGTAGCTACAATATTTACAATTATAGGAACTAAAACAGGAAATGAATCGCTTGTTGTAATTAATTTCGATGTATTCAACAGTATGAAATGGTATCCTGATTTTACATTTGTTAAAGCTTTCAAAGGCGTTAAAGAGATTGATGCTCAATATATAGCAACAATTGCCGTTGCATATATTCCGGTTGCATTTGTTGTATTTGCTGAACATATTGCAGATCACAAGAACCTTTCTTCAATTATAGAAAAAGACCTTCTTGAAGAACCCGGTCTTCACAGAACACTTCTTGGAGATGGAATCGGTTCAATTGTAGGTTCTATATTTGGTGGATGTCCTAATACAACATACGGCGAATCTGTAGGATGTGTTGCCATAACAAAGAATGCTTCCGTCATTACAATATTTACAACTGCAATTATTGCAATCGTTGCATCGTTTATAGCTCCCTTTGTTACATTCCTTGCTACTATTCCGTCATGCGTAATGGGAGGCGTTTGCATAACACTTTATGGTTTTATTGCTGTTTCCGGTCTTAAAATGCTTCAAAATGTTGATCTCAACAACAATAAAAATCTGTTTGTTGTTTCCGTAATTCTTATTACAGGTATAGGTGGTATGGCACTCCAGATTGGAGCAGTAAAACTCACATCAATAGCATGTGCTCTCATACTTGGTGTTATTGTAAACCTTATGGTATCAAAGTCAATCGATCAGCAATAATATAATAATTTTTGGAGGATATTTATGAACAACGTTGTAATATTTAATCATCCGTTAATTCAACATAAAACTACTATACTGCGTCAGAAATCCACCACAAACAAGGAATTTCGTGAACTTGTCGAAGAAATCACAATGCTTATGTGTTACGAATCTCTCAGAGATTTACCTTTGGAGGATGTAGAAATCGAAACCCCCATTAAGAAGACAACCCAAAAAATGATAAAGGGTAAAAAACTTGCTGTTGTACCGATTCTTCGTGCAGGACTTGGTATGGTAAGCGGAATGCTAAAACTTGTGCCTTCTGCAAAGGTTGGACATATTGGAATGTACAGAGATGAAGAAACCATGCAGCCTCATGAGTATTATTGCAAACTCCCGCCCGACATTGATAAGAGGTTAATCGTTGTTGTTGATCCGATGCTTGCAACCGGAGGTTCTGCCATTGATGCCATAAGCCAGATAAAATCATATGGCGGAAAACAGATTAAATTCTTATGCTTAATTGCTGCACCTGAAGGAATTGAAGCACTTAACAATGCTCACCCCGATGTTGAGATATTTTGTGCCAATGTCGATGAAGGTCTAAACGAGAAATGTTACATTGTCCCCGGCCTCGGCGATGCAGGAGACAGAATATTCGGAACAAAATAACCGGTTATTATTAAAACATAAAACCGCAGTCAAAAGTTTATTTGATTGCGGTTTTATTTTTTTTAAAAATCTATTGCTTTATTTTGATGTTTGATATAGAATAAAGATAATAATATGATTTGAGAGGTTATCCTTATGACAATAGTATTACTAACTGCACTCGGTGTTGGCGGTGCAACAATTATCGGCGCTCTGATTGGATTTATATTCAAAAATATTTCTCATAAACTCAGCGACCTTATACTTTCTTTTGCAGCAGGCGTAATGATGTGTGCGGCAGTATATGGTCTGATTATGCCATCTGTTGAACTTGGAACAAAATTGCCTGTATTTGTAACTATACTAGGGGTTTTTTCCGGTGCGTTTTTGCTGAATATTATGGATAAAGCCGTTCCGCATCTCCACAGACTCTCAGGTGCTGATATTGAATCACATCCCGGAAGCGCAGACAAAATTAATAAGATTTTGCTTTTTGTTATGGCAATCGCAATTCACAATCTTCCCGAAGGAATTGCTGCAGGTGTTGGCTTTGGAACAAACAACACAGCAGAAGCATTTACCATTGCCGGAGGTATCGCACTTCAGAACATCCCTGAAGGAATGGTAATTATCGCCCCTATGATTGCTGCAGGAATGAGCAAAAAAAGAACTCTTCTTATTGCTTCATTTACTGGAATTATTGAAATAATCGGTACATTTATAGGTTATTTCGCTGTAAGCATTTCAAATGCTCTTCTCCCCTTTGCCCTTGCATTTGCCGGTGGAACAATGCTTTATGTTATAAGTGATGAAATGATTCCCGAAACTCATTCACATGGCGGCGAAAGAGGTTCAACATATATGCTTCTTGCCGGATTTTGTCTGATGCTTATAATTGATTTTTATCTTGGATAAATATTAAAATATCCTATGTCTAAATGTTAAAAAAATATATTTTAACATAGCAAAAAGACAGATTTCATATGATATAATCATTTGAAGTCTGTCTTTTTCATTTTCACATTCAGGATTAAAAAAATTTAAAACTGTTTGTGACCGTAATCAATCTTGATCAACTTTTTTGTTTTGATTATACACAATACTACAATTTCAATCCTGACATATTTATCTCAAAATATATCATCTGTCAATTTGACATATCAAAACAATTTTAAAAATTCCCGACTGATTACAATCATATTATAAACAATATCCTAACTTTTATTCATACTATTATTATCATTCGCAAACTTTTTTTCTGATAATACTATATGGTACGACTTTATTTTCAATCTTGAGTTTTACTATCATCTGAGGATGTGGTGCCACATCAATATCTTCATCGGACTCATTTTTCATATACTCCGATGAAAAAGCAAACGAAGGAAGATTTGGAGAAATCACTTCAAGTTCTTCACCTTTAAAAAACCTGTTTCTCTGCTCTATTGTGGCAATTTTTGTTTTTTCATCGTAGTCTGTTACCACACCCACAATAGTATAATCCTGTATATAAGTGTTACTTGTATATAACTGATTATTTTCATCGGGCTTTCCATAATAAAAACCTGTTGTATATTCCCTGTGACTCACCTTTTCAAGTTCCTCTAAAATTTCATCATCCACTTTAAAGTTTTCAGGATCGTCATAATATGCATCTATTGCTCTTCTATAAGCGCCCACAACTGTTGCGACATAGAGTTCATTTTTTACTCTGCCCTCAATTTTAAAACTTGTTATTCCTGCATTAATAAGGTCGGGAATATATTTTACCATGCACAAATCTTTTGAATTATAAAGAAAAGTTCCTCTGTCATTTTCAAAAACCGGCATATATTCACCGGGACGTTTTTCTTCCATCAGATAATATTTCCATCTGCAGGGATGTGAACAGGCACCTTTGTTGGCATCTCTGTGAGTAAGGTAATTACTCAGCAAACATCTTCCGCTATAGGATACGCACATTGCACCGTGTACAAAACACTCAAGTTCTTCATCTTCACTAATGTTATCTCTGATTTCCCTTATTTCTTCAAATGAAAGATCCCTTGCCAATACAACTCTCTTTGCACCAAGTTCATGCCACATTTTCGCACTCATATAATTAGTGTTATTCGCCTGTGTGCTGATATGTATTTCAAGATTTGGGGCAATCTCTTTTACTATGGCAAAAGCACCAAGGTCAGAAACGATGATTGCATCTGCACCAAGAGAATCAACTTCTTTTACAAAGTCAGGGAATTCTTTTAAATCTTCGTTATGAGGAATTATGTTTGCAGTAATATACACTTTTTTTCCTCTTTTGTGAGCAAATTCAATTCCCTCTTTTATTTCATCAATAGAAAAGTTTTTTGCAGCCACTCTCAAAGAAAATGCCTCTCCACCAATATATACTGCATCCGCACCGTATTCTATGGCATATTTAAGTTTCTGAAGACTTCCCGCAGGTGCAAGCAGTTCAACTTTATTCTTCATATGTTTCAACTCCTATTCAGTCAATTTAACAGATACAGAAACACCGTCTCCAATTGGTATGATTGATGTTTCAAGTTTTGGATTGTGTGAAAGAAAATCAAGAAAATCTCTGATATTCGTTATTATCGTATTTTGTTTTCTCGGAGCAAGGTCATCATTTGATATCATACCTTTATACAAAATATTATCGCACACTATTATTCCCCCAACTCTCAAATGAGGAAACAAAGTGTCATAATAGTATTTATACATGGACTTATTTGCATCCATAAAAATCATATCATATGTTCCGCTTACTTTTTTCACATTCTCATATGCATCTCCGAAAACTATATCTATAACTTTTTCTTTACCTGCTTTTTTGATATTCTCTTTGGCAATTTCATAATAATTCTCATCACGTTCAAAAGTAGTAATCCTGCTTCCGGGGAGAATATAATCAGAAAAAAAGAGTGACGAATACCCTATTGCCGTTCCAAGTTCCAGAACATTTTCGGGTGCCTTATATTTCATTAGCATTCCAAGAAAACACCGTACTTCTTTTTGAATAATCGGTACATTGTTTTCTTGGGCATATTCTTCCATTTGTTTGAGATATCCGGTTGTATCCGGAAGTGTTTTTGTAAGGTATTCAACAATATGATTATAATTAATATTATCTGTCACTCATCATTTCTCCTTTGTATAAATTAAGATATCCGTCAGGACACTGCCCGTTGATAATAGTTTGTGATAAGATTGCTGTTGTTTTCATATAGGTGTGTGTATTGTAAAAGGGTATCATCAATGCAACATCTGCATCAATTGAAACCTCTATTGTATGCATGGTTTGATTTATTCCAGCACTTTGAAAACTGTGAACGAGATCCGTGTTAACAACTCCACGCTGAACAAGAATAAATTTAATTCTTGGACCTTTACCGATAAGATACATATTCTTAGAAAAATCCCCTATGGGAACATATACAGGAATTTCATCCTGATTTGAAAGTTTTTCGGAAATTATCATTGAAATTTCCGATTTGATTCTATTTACAAGGCTATAGTCTACATTTATTGAACTTATAACTCCAAATTTGTCATATTTTATTTCTGCAAGGTCTTCATACTTAATTGAATATTTTTCGACAACTTCTGAAACTGTTGAATTTAAAATTTCAAACATATTTGTTTCAGCATAGGAATGAAGAACCTCTGCACCTCTTGGAAAAACTGATTTAGTCAACCACCTGGTAAAAACAGTAAAGATAAGTGATAAAATTATCAACACCATAACGGTTATTTTTATGAATTTGTTTTTCCTCATATACATACACCATTAATAATATATGAGTGTTGATCTAAATGTTATTCTTCTATATAAATATCAGCACATAAATCTGTCAGTTTTTTTGTGAATGAACAATAACCTCTCTTTAAATATTCAGCATTGTTAATTATTGTCCTGCCTTTTGCACAAAGACCCGCGATAACAAGTGCAGCTCCTGCCCTCAAATCTGTTGCACTGACCTCTGCCCCGACAAGCTTTGAGTTTCCGTTTATTACAGCAACACGCCCATCAACCTTTATGTCGGCATTCATTCTTATGAGTTCAGGAATATACATAAATCTGTTTTCAAAAACCGTTTCAGTAATAACTGATGTTCCCTTGACATTGCAAAGCAAAGCGGCAATTTGTGATTGCATATCTGTCGGGAACCCGGGGAACGGCATGGTTTTAATATCTGTCGATTTGGTTGTTCTGTCACAATAGATTGTTAATTCATCAGAAAACTCATTAAAAGAAGCTCCAATCTCGCTCAATTTTGATGTAACTGATGATAGGTGTGTTAAATTAACATTTTTAAGTGTAATCCTGCCACCTGTTGCAACAGCTGCAGTCATAAATGTTCCTGCTTCGATTCTATCAGGAATAATCCTGTGTCTTACCGGCGACAGTTTATCAACACCATATATTGTTATTTTGTCTGTTCCGGCACCATTAATATCTGCCCCGCATTTGTTCAAGAAATCAGCTAAATCACATATTTCCGGTTCGGATGCACAGTTTTCTATTACTGTTTTTCCAGATGCAAGAACAGATGCCATCATAATATTCTGCGTTGCGCCAACAGAAGGAAAATCCAGATATATCACTTTCCCTGTAAGTTTGTTTCCGGAAATATCAACATAACCATCATCAATTTCATAGTGACATCCCAAAGATACAAATCCTTTCAAGTGAAGATCAACAGGTCGTGTACCTATACTACAACCACCAGGCAATGCAGTTTTTGCTTTGCCAAATCTTGCAATAAGCGGACCGGAAACAAGAAACGAAGCTCTTATCTTCCCTGTCAATTCGTATGGCACTATATTTGGCTTTGAATTTGCAGAATCGATTATTAGACTATCTCCTTCCTTTTTTACATCGCAGCCAAGGCTCTGCATAATCTCGCACATTACCCTTATATCACTTATGTCAGGAATGTTTTCAAGTATATTTCTACCATTTGTCAAAAGACAAGCTGCAATAATTGGCAATGCAGAATTCTTTGCACCTGATATCTCAACTTTTCCATTTAAAGGATTTGAGGAATTTATTACAATTTTAGACATAATAATTCTCCAATTCAAAATAAATACTATATTAATTATTAGAGAATTAAATTATTTTATACTTTAAACCATAATGTTAATTTTTTCTTGAAAATAATTTATTGATATACCACCCTGCAAATGAGCCTAATGAGTCAACAAATATATCGAAAAATCTACAGGCTCTACCCGGAACAAAGTACTGATGAATTTCGTCTGATATTGCATATAAAATTGCTATAATCACCGAAACAAATGCTCTTTTTCTACTTATTCCATACGAAACAAACGTCTTAAAACTTAGAAATGAAAGTAATGCATATTCTAAAAAGTGGCTTAATTTTCTTATTATTGTTTCAACTATGCTAACAAGGTCTACAGAAGGATTATCAATAAATACACCTATTATTTTACGGGTAATTGCATCACTCTGTCCACCGGACACTTCTGCACTCTGCGATGACATATAGAATATAAAAATCATCCACAAAACCGTCAGGGCAGTATATACTACTCGTTTTATCATACAATCATCCTCTTATGCTTTTTTTGAAAAGTCAGAAACTATCTTTTGGAACATATACCATATTGTCCAGGCAAAACTAATTCCGCAGGCTATACCAAATGCATACTGCAAGGTAATTATACCATAATCCTTAAAAGAGAGCCATTCTGATTTAACAGCAGCACTCATACAATAAAAAAGTGATCCTCCGGGAACATGGGGAATGAGAGAAGGAATAAAAAACACACTTGCAGGCGTTTTTTTAATTCGAGCCATGATTTCTGCATAAAACGCAGAAAATGAAGAAGATATGAGGCAGGCAATAAATGGATTGGCAAAAATATCTTCCATAAAAAGAAAGAGTCCCCAACTTAAAAGACCACCAAGCGCTCCATAAATCACAAGTGAGTGTCGTACATTAAATACCATTGCAAATCCCATAGCACCAAAAAAAGCAGCAATTAACTGAATTATATCGTTAGACATTTATTACACCCCCACAAGCATCATAGAAATCACAAAACCAACGGCAAGTGATGCCGCCCACAAAACTGTTTCAACAAGTCGCATAACTCCTGCAAGGGTATCACCAACAAGAAGATTTCGCATTGAATTTGTAAAAGCTACTCCGGGAATGAGCAACATTATGTCGCCTATTACAATTTTATCTGCATTTAATCCATAAAATTTTGATACAAGGGATATACCTATACCAACTATAAAAGCCGTTATAAAGTTAAACATCATAATATTTGGACAGTACCTTTTAAATTTATCATCAATTAAAAATATCAACATTGAAAATAAGACAGCTACAAAAGCATCATATATATTCCCACCGAAAAAAAACGTAAAAGCGCCTGCGGAAATCATGCTGCCTGCATAAATTTTAATTTTTTTAGTTGATTTATTCTTTATTTCCCAAAAACGTCTCTCAAATTCAATTTCATCAATTTCGCCTGTGCATTTTTGTCTGCTGAGACTATTGAGAAGTTCAAGTTTTGTGAAATTAGTCGTTGCTACTGATACAATGCGTTTCGAGTGAGTATATGTATTTCCGTCTGTGTCAACAATTGTTATCACAAGGCTTGTAGTAATTGCAAAGACACTGATTTTTGATATGTCATACGACATTCCTATTCGGTTAACGGTATCTTCGACACGATTAATTTCAGCACCGCTTTGAATCATAAGTTTACCAAAAGCCATTAGGATTTTAAGTATGTTGTTGTAGTATAACGCTTTATCGTTCATTACATTTCCTCCACATTTTAAAACAAACGAAAATCCCCACAGACAAGGGTTGAAAATTTATAAACTTTCAACCCCCGGCTGTCGGACATTTTCCAACAGCTATTCTGAGGGGATTATTACCGCATCAGATGTATCAACAAGATACATCTATATTATATTATTTTTTATCAGATCTGTCAACATAATGTGTATGAAGAAGTTCGTGTGATTTGTGACCGCAAGGCTCACCGAGAAATTCTTTGTAGAGATTCTGAATCACAGGATTCTCGTGAGATTTTCTGAGAGTTGCTCTTTCATCTTCTGAATAAAGTGCAGATGCTCTCTTTGCTTTAACATCTACAGTTGCCTTGGTGTAAGAATCTACTATAGGCTGTCCGCCACCATTGATACATCCACCGGGGCAAGCCATGATTTCTACGAAGTCGTAGTGTTCACCGTTCTTGATTTTATCAAGAATGATTCTTGCATTTGCAGTACCGTGAACTACAGCTACTTTAACTTCTTTACCTGCAATTGTAAGTGTTGCTTCTTTTACACCTTCAAGTCCGCGAACAGGTTCTACATTGAGGTTTTCAAGAGGTTTCTTTTCAAGAATTTCATAAACAGTTCTTATTGCAGCTTCCATTACACCACCGGTTGTACCAAAGATTACGCCCGCACCTGTTGCCTCGCCAAATGGTGAATCAAACTCTTCATCAGGAAGTGATGCAAAGTCAATACCTGCCTGTTTTATCATTCTTGCAAGTTCTCTTGTTGTGAGTGAGCAGTCAATGTCAAGTCCGCCACTTGTGGAATGTTCTTCCCTGCTTGCTTCAAATTTCTTTGAAGTACAGGGCATAATTGCTACTGAATAGATATCATCTTTCTTGATACCATTCTTTTCAGCATAATATGATTTAATAATTGCGCCAAACATTTCCATAGGTGATTTACAGGTAGAAAGATTACCTATAAATTCAGGATAGTAGTGTTCACAGAATTTAACCCAACCTGGTGAACAAGAAGTGATAATAGGAAGATTTTCACCTTTTGTGAATCTTTCAATAAATTCTGTACCTTCTTCCATTATTGTAAGGTCTGCACCGGTATCTGTGTCAAATACTTTATCGAAACCAAGTCTTCTCAGCGCTGCAACCATCTTTCCTGTAACAGGTGTGCCAATGGGAAGACCGAATTCTTCACCAAGGGCTGCTCTTACTGCAGGTGCAGTCTGAACAACAACATGTTTTTCAGGATTATCAATTGCTTTTATAACCTTAGGAATATCATTTCTTTCATAAAGTGCACCAACAGGACAAGAAACGATACACTGACCGCAGAAAATACAACCTACATCTTTAATCTCTTTTTCATATGTGGGTGTAACATGAGTTGCAAAACCTCTTTCTGCACAGGTAATAACTGAAATTGCCTGTTTTGCACATGCTGAAATACATCTTCTGCAAAGTACGCATTTGTTGTTGTCTCTTACAAGTGAAGTTGATGTGTTGTCAAGTTCATAGGGAATGTTTTCGCCTTCAAATCTGAGACCATCAACACCGAGTTCTTCAGCAAGATCCTGAAGTTCACAGTTTTTGCTTCTGATACATGTGAGACATTTCTTTTCGTGGTTTGAAAGAATGAGTTCTAAAGTATCTCTTCTTGCACCTCTTACTTTAGGTGTGTTTGTATAGATCTCAAGGCCTTCGCTTACGGGATATACACATGCTGCCTGAAGTGCTCTTGCGCCTTTGATTTCAACAAGACACATTCTGCAGGCACCGATTTCGTTGATATCTTTAAGATAGCAAAGTGTGGGAATCTTAATTCCTGCTTCTCTGGCAGCGTCAAGTATTGTATAAGAAGCGGGAACACTGTAGTCTTTATCATTGATTTTAATATTAACCATATTCATTGTCAATTACTCTCCTTCTTATTTTTTACTTATTGCGCCGAACTTACAGGTTTCCTGACAAACGCCACATTTGATACATTTAGCAGGATCAATTGTGAAGGGACTCTTAACAACGCCTTCAATTGCACCAACGGGACATTTTTTAGCACAAAGGCTACAACCTTTACATTTTTCGGGCTCGATAACATATGAAAGAAGTGCTTTACATACACCTGCAGGACATTTTTTGTCAACAACGTGTGCCACATATTCATCTCTGAAGTATTTGAGTGTACTGAGTATGGGGTTAGGTGCTGTTTGACCAAGACCGCAGAACGCCGCATCTTTAATGCTGTAGCAAAGTTCTTCAAGTTTATCAATATCTTCTAAAGTACCATTACCGCTTGTAATTTTGTTGAGAATTTCGAGAAGTCTCTTTGTACCAATACGGCAAGGAGCACATTTACCACAGGATTCATCAACTGTAAATTCGAGGAAGAATTTAGCGATGTCAACCATACAGGTGTCTTCATCCATTACAATGAGACCACCGGAACCCATCATTGAGCCAATTGAAATGAGTGAATCGTAGTCAATCGGAGTATCAATAAGGTCTGCCGGAATACATCCGCCGGAAGGACCACCGGTCTGTGCAGCTTTAAATTTCTTGCCACCGGGGATACCACCACCGATATCATATACAACTTCACGGAGGGTTGTACCCATAGGAATTTCAACAAGACCGGTATTATTGATTTTACCACCTACTGCGAATACCTTTGTGCCCTTACTCTTTTCTGTTCCAATCTTTGAAAACCATTCTGCACCGTTGTTGATAATTGCTGTGATATTAGCATATGTTTCAACGTTATTAAGGAGTGTGGGTTTTCCAAAAAGTCCTTTTACCGCAGGGAAAGGAGGTCTTGGACGGGGCTCACCTCTGTGGCCTTCGATTGATGTCATAAGAGCAGTTTCTTCACCACATACAAATGCACCGGCACCGAGACGGATTCCTAAATCAAAGCTAAAATCTGTGTCAAAAATATTTTCGCCGAGGAGACCGTATTCTTTTGCCTGTTCTATAGCAATATTGAGTCTGCTTACTGCTATGGGGTATTCTGCTCTGATATATACATAACCCTGGTCTGCACCTACTGCATATGCTGCAATTGCCATTGCTTCGATGAGTGCGTGGGGATCGCCTTCAAGGATAGATCTATCCATAAATGCACCCGGATCACCCTCATCGGCATTACAAGCAACATATTTCTTGTCACCTACAGCATTTGCTGTAAACTGCCATTTAAGACCTGTGGGGAAGCCTGCACCACCACGACCGCGAAGACCGGAAGCTTTGATTTCATCAATTACTTCCTGAGGCTTCATCTGCGTGAGAACCTTACCAAGAGCAGTATAGCCGCCAAAGGCAATATATTCATCAATACTTTCAGGGTTTATAACACCACAGTTTTTGAGAGCAACACGCTGTTGCTTTTTGTAGAAATCAACCTCATTAAGAGATTTGATTGTGTCATCATCAACAACTGTTTCCTGATAGAGAAGTCTTTTAACGATACGACCTTTGAGAAGGTGTTCTTCAACAATCTCTGATACATCCTCAGGCTTAACCATGCTATAGAATGCACCTTCAGGATAAACAATTACTATGGGACCTAATGCACAAAGACCGAAACATCCGGTCTGTACAACCTTGATTTCATTATCAAGACCATTGTCTTTAAGACATCTTTCAAATTCGTCTATAATCTTCGCACTGCCTGAAGATGTACATCCTGTACCTCCGCAGACAAGCACGTGACCTCTTGCTAATTCCATTGTTACCCCTCCTTAGTTTTTATCTGCTGCACCGATTGTGTATTCGTTGATAACTTTGCCGTTTACCAAGGTTTCATTAACAACTTTTACTGCTTTTTCGGCATCCATTTTAACATAGGTTATCTTTTCAGAACCGGGAAGGTAAACCTCTACAATAGGTTCAAGGCGACATACGCCTATACATCCTGTCTGTGTCACATAACAATTTGTAACATTTCTTTTTTCAATTTCATCCATAATAGCTTTCATTACCGGTCTTGCACCTGCTGCTATACCGCAAGTAGCCATACCAACAACGACTCTGATGCTTGTGTCGTCTTCTTTTCTCAAATTAATCTTTGCAAGTGTTTTGTTTCTGATTTGTTCGAGCTGGGCTAAACTTTTCATTTACTGTATCCCTCCATAAATATTTTCTGTTTCACTATTAATATAATCTTCAATCCATGAAAGAACCTGAGGCTCTGTAAGTGGCACTTCACTGCCAAGAGTTTCTCTTATCTGTCGTGTATCAAAATCAAAAGACAAGCCGTTGAATGTATGAGTGTATACATAATCAATATCGGGATCTGAATTGACTATTGTTACCATAGTAAAAGCCATATCACCTAAAGGTTGACGATCTATGCTGTCATACACAAACTTTGCCTCAACAACTGTTCCTTCTCCAAGTTTTGAACTGATTTCAAAACTGCCGCCGGTTTGCTCTGCGGCATTTTTAAACATAGGAACACCAAGACCGACTTTTCTGGTTGTGCGGCTTGTTCTGAACGGATTTGTAACATCATTCAAAAACTCCTCACTCATTCCGCATCCGTTGTCCGAGATTCTGACAGTTAAAAGATTTGAAGAAGTGTCTTCTATGACTGATATTTCGATAAGAGATGCTTTTGCTCTGACCGAATTCTGAACAATGTCAAGAATGTGAAGCGAAATCTCTACCATAGCCTATCAGTCCATATATTTACTCAAAATATCATCAACATCATCTACGGTGATTCTTCCGTATACATCATCATTAACTGTAAGAACGGGAGCAAGACCGCAAGCACCGATACAACGTGTTGCATCAAGAGAGAATTTTCCGTCATCTGTACACTTACCTACATCAATACCGAGACGCTCCTTGATTTTTTCTATGATATCACCGGAGCCTTTAACATAGCATGCTGTACCAAGACAAACAGCAATATTGTATTCTCCTTTGGGATAAATAGAGAACTGAGTGTAGAAAGTAACAACGCCGTAAATTTCCGACATTGGAACATTAAGACCTTCAGAAATCTTCTGCTGAACTTCATAGGGCAAGTAGCCATAGATTGACTGAGCCTCGTGAAGTACGGGAATCAAAGCGCCTTGTGTACCCTGATATTTTGCGATGACTTCCTGAAGTTTTGCACTCTGTTCTGCAGTGTCCTTAAAAGCCGGAGCCTTAATTTCACCCATTTTGATAACCTCCTTGTAAAATGTAATTATGATTATTTAAATTTATAAAATTTCAACCAATACATTATAACATATAAATAAAAATATCGCTATATTTTTGACAAAAAAATAACAATTTCGTCTTTATGCACAATTTTATGACTTATTTTTGTTGCAATATAGATAAAACATCTATGACATTATCCGAATATATGTCAATATAATTCTCTCTTTCCGATATATCCCAAAGATAGTGAGCATCTGAGTTGTGAATTATCACTGTATCAGCGGGCAGTTTTATTCCGTCACACGATTTTTTAACCTCAACAGCAGAAAATCTTAATTCAGGAGGAATTGAACCCAGACTTGAAATTATACTGTATGATGTTTTGTCGATATGTGCCGGGAAAAGTGCCCCCCCAAGTTCAGAAACATATTTGTACAGTGTCATTACATCTATTGATGTTGCAGTTACAAGAAACCGTTCATCAAATCCCTTAAAACAATCTTTTGAATCCATGAGTATCTGCTGTCCGAAAATTTCAACTTTATTCTTAATAGGCGGTAACGCTCCTGATACTATTTCTTCGAGTTTATAAAGGTTTTCTGAATTTCTGAACAATGCAACCATATGTATTTCTTCGCTTGTTTCAATTTCCATTCCGCCAACAACCGTAAGATTTGTCCCCTTCGCTGCATCCTGACAGGCTTTTACGTTTCCTGCACAATTGTGATCTGTTACCGCAATTATGTCAAGACCTTTGAGCAGTGACATGTTGACAATATTATTCGGAGTCATATCTTCATCTCCGCACGGGGACAGGCACGAATGTATGTGAAAGTCATAATATACTCTCATATGATATCCCCTATCATATTGCAAAGTTCGTATACGCCATTGTCACTACGAAGAAGACATATCTTCTCTTCTTTCGCCTTATCTATGACGGCATCTGAAATGCTCATTGAATTTGCAACTATTATGCATGACGCTTCCGTCAGTGAAGCAATGGCAAGAATGTTAACATTGGTTTGAACTGTAATCCATATATTCCCTTTTTCCACAGAAGACATTGCAAGACTGAGAAGATCACAGGCAAAACAACCTGACACGTCAGATTCAGTATTCCCTGCATCTGAAACTCTTTCAAGATGTAATTTATCAATGATTTCATTCACTTTCATCTTATTTCCTCCTCGCGTGCTCCCAGCATTTCGTTGGCAATTTCGGCTATTCGCTCTTTAAACTTAACTATACAATCTGTTTCCTTTGAATAACCCTTTACAATATCTTCAGCAAGAGCAAGACAATTGGGCGCCCCACAGGAACCGCAGTCAAGTCCGGGAAGGTTTGCGTAAATCTCATCAATTTTTGCAAGTTTTTCCATAGCAACGGTCATATCTTCATCAAGAATTCGCGGTTTCCTTACAAAAACCGGGGTTTCCCACAAGGCATTGACTTTTCCGATTTCTTCACTGACCTTTTTATCTGATGCCGTTTTTGCCATCTTCTTTATGCGTGTCTGAGCAACAAAATTATTTTCAACAGTCAAAGGGCCTCCGACACAACCGCCAATACAAGCAAGCGCTTCTATGTATTCAACATCTGCAAGTTTTTCATTTTCTATTTCTTCAAGAACATGTATAACATTATGTATCCCGTCAACGGCAATATAGTTTTCCATTTCAAGAGCAGAAACTTCTCCACCACTGTTTGCCCAACATACACCCTCAAATCCGGCTTTAGAAATATCATCCTTTTGCGTGTTATCTTTAAGATGTGGTATTACCCTAAGATACATATCTTTAAAGGAAAAAACACCATCTATGCAACTTTCTTTGAGTCCAAGAGGATATTTTGTACAAGTTGCCTTTGCAGCACAGGGGGTTATGAAAAATATTCCGATTTCTTTTCCTTTGTACGGGGTTTTTTCCTCAGCAATAAACCTTGCAAGTTTTGCCGCAAGATTCATTGGTGAAATGAGCGGAATAATGTTATTAATAAGACTCGGATATTTTGTGGAAATTAGTTTCACAACCGCCGGACACGCAGAGTTTATGATTGGAGTTTCAAGTTCACCGGATTTTATAAGTTCCTTTGTTTTTTCGGTCACAATCTGTGCGGCATATGCAACCTCAAATACATCATCAAACCCTGTTTTGACAAGAGCGTGGAGTATTGAATTTATATCCGTTGCTTTGTCGAACTGACCATAAAAGGCAGGAGCAGGTAATGCAATTTTATATTTATAATTGTGAATCATATCAAAATTATCTGTAACAGCTTTTTTTGCATGATAAGGACAGACTCTGATACACTCACCACAGTCTATACATAAATCTTTTATTATTTTTGCCTTTTTCTTGCGAACACGTATGGCTTGAGTCGGACACATTTTTATACAATTGGTACAACCCTTGCACTTGTCGCTATCTAATGTAACTGAATGAATAATATTACTCATACACTTCATCTCCGTTCCAAGTAACAATAAGTGGGAATTAAATACTATTGTGTTATATTAACTATCATCTCTATTGTTGTTCCTACTCCAACTTCTGTTGTTATGTTCATATAGTCAGTGTATTTATTCATATTCGGAAGCCCCATTCCCGCTCCAAATCCAAGTTCTCTGACATTTTCAGATGCAGTTGAATAACCTTCTGTCATTGCAAGATCAATGTTTGGAATTCCGGGACCACGATCTTTCAAAAACATATGTATTTTATCTTTTGTGATTTCAATATCAATAACTCCCCCATCGGCATGAATCACCATATTGATTTCACCTTCATACATTGCCACGGTGGCTTTTCTTATAATCTGAGGATCAACGCCAAGATTCTGAAGTACTTTTTTCAGTTTTCTTGATGCCTCACCTGCAATTGAAAAATCTTCTCCGTCTATTGCATATTGAACTTTAAACGAACTCATATGCACACCTCCCGTTTCAGCGAAGACCTTCTGCATAAAGTTTTCCGCAAGCAACATAAAGCGGATCATTTGTCGAAAGCACGGCTATTCCTGCATCATCTGAAAGAGTAAGTATTTCATCACCGGGAGTTTTACCTCTCACAAAAACAATTGCTTTCATATCCATCATTTCAGCAGTTCTTATGACCTGAGGATTAACAAGACCTGTTAAAAGCATAGCCTGATCCTTTACAAAAGCAAGAACATCACTCATAAGATCTGAACCGCATGCAGCACAAACTTCTATTTCGTCGTCGCAGCTGCAATTTAGTTTTTTTGCATCAAGCAATTCAATTACCTTTTTTAATTTCATAAAAATATCCTCCTAAAGAAATATCATTTGAAATACGATACATATTCGGGCTTTTTAAAGTCCGGATAATAGTATTCATAAAGATCGGAAAAATAGTCATCTGTCATACTTGCAATGTAATCTACCACTATGTCCTCAGGTGTGTTTGATTCAAAATAGTCAATATCCGAATAATATGACCTGACATTATTTATATAGTTAATATGATGTCTGAAAATATAAGAATCTTTTCGTCCAAGACGTATGTCTGAAAGAAGTTTTTTGAAAACGTTGAAATACATGGGTCTTATCGTTTCCTGTTGTACTTTTTTCACGGTGTCACTAAGGTAAATATATCTGTAGTTTTCATCCATCGCTTTTTTAAGATCATCATAATATTCATCATCAATTTTAATATAGGGCTTATCAAAACTGTTTTCTATAACATTCACTATGAGATTATTTATGATTACAGCATTAAACTTCCCAAGAATTCCGCCGTCAAACATATCTTCTGTTTCAATTACCTTTGCTCTCTTGGCATCTTGTCTGTCTTTTCCAAGATATGCAATTAGGTCGCTGATTCGTACAACACACCCTTCGAGTGTTGCCGGAATAAGTCCTGCACAGTTTTTTGAATCCTTATAACACTCTTCGATTTCACGATCAAGAACATCAAAGTTTTTATCTGTCTGAGGAACGTATTTTCCAAGAGGCAATTCACCATTATGGCAAAGAATTCCATCAAGGGTTTCAAATGATATGTTATAGTCAAAAATCCTATCAAGCACTCTTACAGAATGGATATTATGCATAAATCCCTTTGATGAATATTCAAGGGAAAGTTCGTTCAGGCAAGACTCCCCTGCATGACCAAATGGTGGATGACCAAGATCATGTCCAAGTGCTATGGCTTCTGTAAGATCAACGTTAAGTCCTAAAAGAGAAGAAATATTTCTTGAAATTCTTGAAACCAATTGAACGTGGAGACTGCGTCTTGAGATATCATCATTTTTATAAAATGAAAACACCTGAGTTTTGTCGCTGTATCTGTTGTAATACGGACAGTGCAGAATCTTTTCGCAATCTCTTACATATGCAGGCCTCCAAAGATTTGCAATATCATGATCATTTCTGCGTCTTTGGGAGCAATTCATATTTTCTGCAAGACGTGGATTTTTTTTAATTATTCTGTTTTGTAAATCTTTGCTGAGAGAACTATATTCCATAAACATAAATACCTTTCCGTATTTTATTTGACTGATACCAACTTACTCATACCTGTCAGATAATCAAGCCATATTCCGGGCTGTACATTATAACAATATACACAAAATGATAATCCCTGTCCCTTATCTTCAACAGAATATGCCTCAATAAGTACCCCATCTGCAAGAAGATTATTCTCCTTAAAGAAAGGAGTAACCCTGTAGGCAACGTGATTTCCCGTTTTTTCTATATACGCATCTACTTTCTTTTCAAACGGGAACATCCCCTCAACATTAAAGTATCTTGTACCTGTAATAAGATTTCTCTCATTTGCGTTTTCACCCGTAAGCTGATAGCCTATAAGATGACATCTGTTATACAGATACTTTCCGCTAACAATATCATATTTCGCATTAATCCATCCTGTTGGCTTTACGGATGATATATCTCCCCTTTTTTCTGTTGGCATAATATCAGTCGAGATTGATGAAAAGCAAACATTGCATCTTTGAAGCTCATCAAGGTTTGAATAATATTCAAAAGATGCCGGAATTATCTCGTATTCCTCAAACATAGGTCTATTGTCATTAATATACGCATACGCAACACCTTCATATGCCGGAATGTTGTTGCATAAATACTCATACTCATCATCATCAAGACCATTTTGTATAATGTATACATTTCTTGTTTTCTCGTCCCAGGCTACGCCAAGACCAAAGCATTCTGCTACAAATCTAAGTGGAATCATTGTTCTTCCGTTGATTATCAATGGAGCAGTATCCAAAGGCAATGTTTCTCCGTTTACAATCACTGTTGTTTCATCTATATACAGAGTAATCTTTGTATCACCAAGAATAAGTTCGACACTACGTAAATCTTCATACCAAATTGCCTCGCCACCAAAGGCTTCAATTATTGACCTTATGGGGACAAGAGTTCGTCCATTCACAACAACAGGAACCGTATCTCTCCCCGGGTCTACGGAAAAAGATTCTCCATTTATTTCCATTTGAGAACTGTCTATACACAAATTGACAACAACATCTTTCCCTGTATTTTTGCTCCCATATGCAGGAATCCAAAAAAAGTTGACCATAACGAGTACCGATAGGATTACAGATGTTATTTTCTTTTTCATATGAATCTCCTTTTTTGTCATTTATACATAAAACCGTTGCCGAACGGCAACGGTTTTATTAGTTTTTAAAAGTACGAATACTACAGATAATATTTTATCACCATATGATTTAAAAGTCAAGATTTTTGACTCTGTTATATAGCGTATTTAGAACTATAATGTTCGTACATTTCATTAAATTCTTCTTCATCTCCGTGTTTTACCCTGTTAAGGTATTCATGAGTTTCAAAGGAATTGTGAGCAATCTCAATAATGCATACCGCAATATTTGAACAGTGGTCTGCAACTCTTTCATAGTTTGTAAGAAGATCAGAAAGAATAAATCCAAGTTCCATTGTACAATCGCCCTGACGGAGTCTGTTGATATGTCCGTCTTTGATTTTAATTTTGAGTCTGTCAATTACCTGTTCAAGAGGCTCAACTTTAACTGCAATACCAAGATCATCAGAAACAAGCGAATCAATTGCGAGGGTGAGAACTTCAACAACTGCAAAGGTTGCAACCTTAATATCTTTTTGTGCCTCAGGAGAAAAAACAATGTCCTTTTCATGCATTTCAAGTGCAACTTCTGCAATGTTTAATGCATGGTCAGAAATTCTTTCTATATCCCCTATGCAATGAAGAAGTTCAGTCACCGCTTTACTGTCTTTTGTCGACATATGGTTTGCGGCGATTTTTATGAGATAGGTGCTGGTTTTATCTTCATATTTATCCACAAGGGATTCAAGTTTTTCAATCTCTCCGAACGACTCCTTATCAAAATTATCGAGAAGATTAACAGCCATCTGGAATGATTTCTGAGAAATTTTTGCCATTTCACAAACAAGTTCACGACATTTTTCAACAGCAAAAGACGGAACATCAAGGAAACGTTCATCAAGAGTTGAGAATATGTCTGTTTCGTCATCTGTCTGTTTCCCTTTGATTGTTTTGATTGTAATTTTTTCAATGAGAGTACAAAACGGCATGAGAATAACTGTAGAAAATACGTTAAAGAGTGTGTGAACAACGGCGATATCAAGCGCTGTGCAACGTTGCGCCATAAAGTCAAAGCCAACAAAATGATGAATGGCATAAAATGCGCAGGATACAACAATTACTCCTATCATCTTAATATACAAACATGCTGCTGCAACTCGTCTCGACTCTGTATTTCCGCTTATGGAAGAAAGTATTGGTGTAATTGTTGTTCCTATATTCTGGCCAAGAATTACAGGGATTGCTGTGGAATATGGAATAACACAGGTGAGGGCAAGAGCCTGAAGTACACCGACAGATGCAGATGAAGACTGAATGATTGCCGTGAAAATTGTTCCGACAACAATACCCATTACAGGATTGTCACCAAACATTGTCAGAATGCTGATGAAAGACTCATTATCTTTGAGTGCTTCCACAGCGCCGCTCATCGCATCCATACCAAACATTAAAACTGCAAATCCTATTAATATACAACCGGTATTCTTTTTCTTATCATTTTTTGCAATCATTGTCATTATAACACCAATTGCAGCAAGTATTGGTGTGAAGGAATCAGGTTTTAAAAGTTTAAGTACAAAAGCAGTACCACTGATATCTGCTGTACTGAGAATCCATGCTGTTACTGTTGTACCAATATTTGCCCCCATTATTATGCTGATGGTTTGTCCCAGTTTCATAATACCTGAGTTAACAAAACCTACAAGCATAACTGTAGTTGCAGATGATGACTGTATTACTGCTGTAACTACAAAGCCTAATATAAATCCTCTAACTCGTGTTGACGTCAGTCTTGCAAGTACCGATTCAAGTCTTCCGCCGGCAAGTTTTTTCAGACTGTCCCCCATAAGATCCATACCATAAAGGAAAAGGGCAAGGCCGCCTATAAGGCTTAAAATACTAAAAATGTCCATTTTATCCTCCTGAATACTATAATGTTATACTTTTGTCTATGTCAAAAAGATACAAAATTTTACTTCTGATCTTTTTATTGTATATTTTTTCAAGTGCCGTTGCATAATAGTCCAACTGTGTCTTATATTTTTGTACTATGGAATCACAATTACCGTCAGCAACTGAATCTGTCTTATAGTCAATAATAACTATTTCCCCATTTTCATCTTCAAAAAATGCATCAATTGTCCCTTGAACAACTATTCTGTCATCAAAATCCGTCCTGAAAATTTTCCCAGCATTTTCAAGATACTTGAACGAAAACTCTTTTTTCAGACTATGATGATACTTTTGCGTTTCTTTGCCAATATCCGAAAGGAAAAATTTATATATTTTTTCAGGAACTATCACAGACTTTTCCTCTTCAGTTATAAGATTAATATCCGCAAGGCGGTTAATCTGATTTTCGACAGAGTTGAGATCTGAAATTTTGTCAAATTCAAGTTTTTCCATAACAAGATGAATAAGAGTTCCCAGTTTCTTTCCGAAAACTTTCTGCTTTTTACCAAAATATTTCGGAGACTCAAGAGAAACGTCATCAAAGGGTGTGTAGAAATCTTCTGACTCTGAATAGAGTCTTTTAACTTCTGTTACAGTCATATTTGACGGATAAAGAGAAGAATCTGAATGCGGGTATTCATATGAAAGACGCATTTTTAATTTTTCATAATTCTCTGTGGGACCGTCATACATATCTTTCCATAATGATTCATCATCACTTTTGGCGCTTCTTCCGATACTCCTTTTATTAATAAGACTCATATTAACCGTGAAATCACCTGATACAAGCAGTTTATCATTTTTGCGTTCAGGATAACCTTCGCAACGTGAAACACCCATAAGAATCATTTGTATGAAGTTGTTGCATGAGTATATTTTATATGGGTTAATCTGAAGCGGCTCATTTGTAACACTACTCTCACATTCTGACAAGAAACGTGGTCCGTTGCTTACAGACGCAGTTATAACGAGTTTTTCAGAGGCTCTTGTTAATGCCACATATAGCACTCTGAGTTCTTCCGATATCAGTTCATATGACATTTTAAGCCTTGATGCGATCTTATTTGCAGTCTTAAATCTGGCTGAAATATCCTTGTATACGGAATCTACACCTATACCATATTCTTTGTGAAAAACAAATTTTGAATTCACATCCTGTTTATTGAATTTTTTCCCTGTACAGGAAAGAAAAACAATGGGAAATTCAAGACCTTTTGATTTATGAATTGTCATTATCCTCACAACATTGTCATTTTCGCTGAGAATTTTTGCACTTTCCTTTGAATTTGTGCCCAAATAGTTCTCAACATAATTAACAAAGTTATATATACCCTTGAATCCCTCTGTTTCAAATTCTTTGGCTTTGTGAAGAAGAAATCTGACATTTGCTTTTTTGAGTTTGCTGTCATAAAATGTTGAAAGGTATGCATAATAACCGACATCATCAATGAGATATCTTAAAAATTCATTGGCATCCATATACCTTGATTTTTCATAGTATGAACCAATTGTATCAAGAAACGCTTTCAACCTGTCACAAAGATTTCCTTTGTGGTTTTTGCAATACTCTTTTATGCACTCATAATATGATAGTTTGCGGTTTGAAAGCCTGATTTCAAGGAGTTTATTCTCATCAAATCCAAAGAAAGGATTCTTCATAACCGCAACAAGAGAAATATCATCATCAGGATTATCTATCATTTTTAGAAAAGAAATCAAGAATTTTATTTCCGGAGCATCAAAATATGGAGTGCCTGAATCACAATAGGCAGGAATCCCCATATCGGAAAGAGCTTTTTCAAAGATGGGTGCACTTGTTTTTATACCTCTCATCAAAATTGCAAAATCCTTATATTGTGCTGCCCTTTCGCATTTTGCTTTGCTGTCATATAATTTGTATCCGTCAGAAATCATTTTTTTAATTTTTGATGCAACATGTGTTGCCTCTGCTTCAATATCGGAAATCTCTTCATCTGATACTGATGTGTCATTATCGTTGCATACATCCGTCGATGTATTATCATCAAACGAATCTGAAGAATCTATCAAATCAATATCAACAGACAGTGTGTTTTCATTCACATGAATATAGCCATCTCCATAGTTCAGCCTTTCCTCCTTATCATATGTTACATCCCCACATTCACGGCTCATTATCTGTGAAAACAGTGAGTTGACAAATTCAAGGATTGTTTTTCTGCTTCTGAAGTTGGAGTTTAGCAAAATCTTGTTTGCACCTTTACATTCAACGCCGTCATATAGTTCATATTTTTCTGTTTTATCGCGGAAAATCAGAGGATTTGAATCTCTGAAACTGTAAATGCTTTGTTTCATATCTCCAACACAAAACACATTGGGTTTGTTGCGTATTGCTCCTGAAATATAGTTGAAAATTGTGTTTTGTATATTATTACAATCCTGAAATTCATCAACATATATTTCTTCAAAAGATTCAGACACAGCATATGCAACATCAGTCGGAGTGTTATCGGGATTCTTCAAAAGTTTTAGAGTGAGATGCTCAAAATCGGAAAAATCAATAATATTGTTTTCTTTTTTTGCATTCCATAATTCATCTGAAAACTCCAATGTGAGTTCGGCAAGTTTTTCGATGTATCCAAAGACATGAGCATTATCTTTTTCTATCTCCCAGGGAGCATACACCAGATATTTTTCCATAAGATTCTTTTTTATAATATTTTTGGCGTTTTCTCTGTGAACCTTGCATTCTTCTCTCACAACACTATCACCTTTTGCAAGACGCCAGTTGGCAAACTCTAACGTTGAAAGAGCCTCGTACATTTCTTTATAATTCTTTTTTTCTATTGCATATGTAACATCCTGAAGTTCTTTTTCCAAAAAATTCTTTAAAACTATGCAATCTTCTTTTCCGTCACATAGTTTTATCGCCTGCATATACTCATCAATGGCAACTCTGCCTGCCATTGAGGCACACTTTGATATGTACTCTGTTGCAACTGTATTTTCCGAACTGTACTGCCCGGGCAGCCCGTTTATCCACTCATACGGTTCCGGCATTGTTCTTGAAAAATCATAAAGTTTAATAACTGCATCAGAAACCGGAGTATCATATCTGTCTGTATATTCAGAAATCAAGTCGAGAAAAACTTTATCATTTTGAGTGTAATGATTAGTAAAAACATTATCAATACACTGCTTTTTCAAATCAGAAACCATTGTTTCATCTGCAATTTTCACTCCCGGATCAACATCAAGAAGATAAAAATACTTTTTTATAAGATCAAGACAAAAGCCGTGAATTGTTGAAATGTGAGCATACGGAAGTTTCAAAAGTTGTTCCGAAAGTCTTTTCCCGTCACCATCCTCATCCATTTTTTCAACAATTTTTTTCATTATGCGCTCTCTTATTTCAGAAGCGGCAGCCTGTGTGTATGTCACAACAAGTATTTTGTCTATGTCTACGCAATTTTCCTCGGTCAGTCTCTTAAGAATTCTTTCTGCCATAACTGCCGTTTTACCCGATCCTGCTGCTGCAGAAACAATAATATCTGATACAGGCATATTTATGGCATAACTCTGTTCTTTTGTCCAGTTCATTTAATTTGCACCTCCCCGAATTCCACAGAAGATGAAATTTTTTCAAATGCATCATTTACATTAGATAGATTCTCTGTTTTTCTAAAAGATTTTTCAGGTTTATCCTCCACTGCACATATTTCTTTATATTTACAGTATCCGCAGGGACTGCGACCGTCAGAGCGAATGTATGGATTGATATCAATGTGACCGCTGATTATATTTTCAGCACTGTTTTTAACAACAGAATCAACATAATCGCAAAGCATATTCATCTGAGATGTTGAAACTTTATTTGTTGTTTTGAACGAATTTTTTGAAAACGCCTCCAGTACATTTGGCTCAGAAGAAACTACCCCATCCATCTTAAACTCTGCCAGAGAATCCAAAAGATGCTTTTCGTCACTATCATGACTTTTGGAATTCACAACCGGATCTTTAATTCTGAAAAATAATGCTCCGGCAGGATGAGCCCCTTCCTGTTTTTTCACAAGAGCATTCATATATACGAGAAGTTGCACATCAAGACCATAAAACACATCTGTAAAACTAAAGGATTTTGTCCCGCTTTTATAGTCGATTATTCTGTAATATATTCCGTTTTCGTTTTCAAAATAGTCTGCCCGGTCTATTTTCCCTGTTATTTTAACTTTTTTTCCGCCTGCAAGTTCAAACTCAATGCAACCAATGGAATTATCGTCAAATGTAATCTCGTGACCAAGGGGTACAAACTTTGAATCAACAAGATGTTGTTTCAGAACCTGAAGTGATTTCAGCAATGAAGATTCAAGATTTTTTATAAAATATTCTTCTCTGATGCTGATGTTTGTGCCATTATTTTCAATTTCAGATAAATATTCATCAAGATGCTTTCTTATGTGGTTAACAAAAAAGTCATTATCAGCATCTTTCATAGATTTGTTTTCTTTTGAAAGTTCGACAAATGCATTTTCTATTATAGAATGAATAAGTGTTCCGACATCAGTGCTTTCTATACCATATGTCTTTTTTTCATGCAAAGAAAGCATATATTCAAGATAATATGAATATCTGCACGAATTATATCTCTGAAGCCTTGAAACCGTCGAATAAAACTCATCAGAATACATTCTTTGCATAATTTCAGGTTCTATAACATCAACTTCGGTTTTACAGTCAATGAGCCTGTCTATGTACGATAGTTTTTCTTCATCATTTTCAAGATAATATGTGTATATATCTTTCCATATGTTATCATCGTCATTTTTGGCGACTGCAGATGAAATCAAAGTTTCAAATGCTGTATTTTCCGTGTATATTTCTGCATCACCAACAACACCGCCGTCTTTTTTCAATGCAGGAAACATCTTTTGAATAATGGATATTACAAAAGCAGGCCGAACGCAAGAGAAAGAATTATCTGATGCCGGGTATGAAATCATAAGACATTTATCAGGATGTGTGAGAACAGAATATATGAGAAATCTGTCAAAATATGCCTGCTGATTTCTGTCGGGTGTCAGTTCAACACCGAGAGAGGAAAGTTTCTTTTTCTCTTCATCGGTGATTATTCCATTATCAGGTGCAACAGACGGGAAAGAACCGTCAACTGCACCAAGAACAAACTGGTATTTTGCACCACCGCTTTTTGTTCGTTTGATATCTCCGACAATTATCTCGTCAAGGGTTGTGGGAATTATTCCAGTTTTTTGCTGATCAAACGCATCATAAAGATATTTTCTGTATTCGCTGAGGTTAACCTGGGTATCTCCAAGTATATACACAAGAGAGTCAAATGCTTCTATAAGGGTTGCCCAAACTCTTTCATACTGTTTGGCAAGAAACATATTGCCATCAGATTTGAAAAGTTTGATATATTCTGAAACAGTTTTGTCAAAACCTATGTCAAGAAGATATGCATATATTTTTTCCGTTATAAACTTTACGCTATGACGTCCTTTTATACTGTCATGAAGTTTTGCCAGGGGAAGTATCCATCCATCTCTTACTCTTTCAAGAGATTTTATTTTTTTTGTGTCTCCCTCGGCAAAGAAACTTGTTGCTCTTTTCCATTTATCATCGTCAAGCCAAGTGTTTTTTGATGCATTGGAAGCAAGGATGAAATTATCAGCAACATATATATCATCTTTTTTTGCACCGATGCATCCTGATTTTAAAAAGCCAACTACCCTGTCGCTTTTGTAAGATCTGAGATAAACATCCAAAATGTTAATAACAAAACTTATGATTGCGTGGTCTAAGACTCTCACTTTTTCATCAATGAAGTACGGGATTTTATACATATCAAATACTGAGCGTATTATATGGTCATATGATGATATGTCAGAACACACAATTCCGATATCTCTGTATCTGACGCCTTTTTCCTGAATTAAAGATATAATTTTTCTTGCAACAGTTTCAACCTCTGCATAGGGATTTTCAGCAACTGTTATACTAATGTTTTCCGGTATCTCATGATCTGTCTTTGCAGGAGTAACATACAGATACTTTTCAAGAATGCACATTTCACGGTTTTCATAGAATGAGTTTGTCAAAAGTACATCTTTCTCTGTTTTACACCCTGCCTCTGTACACACTTTACGAATCAAATCTGCTGTTTCAATTGTCGGTTTAAACAATGATTTGTATTCAGGTGATATATCGGCACAAAAAGAGACATAAAGCATTTTTGCCTGAACTGAAAGAGCAGATATAATCTCTCTTTCTCTGGGGTTAAAAGAGGAAAACTCATCAAAGAAAAAGGTTACATCTTTATATGGCATAAACTTTTTCAAAGCATCGGTTAATATAGAAAGTTTATCATCAGAGTCTGAATATACGTTCTTTATTCTCTCTTCATACATACTGTATATTTCATATATATCTTTTAATTTGATTGAAAGAGATTTATCACTTGTTGTATCTATTATATTTTTTAAACTTTCAGGACTCACCATATAACTTTTAAGTTCTGAAATTTCATCATTGCAAATCTTTACAAATCCCGAAAGTTTTGATGCAGATTTATAGTATTCAAGTTTGATTTCAGAAAGTATTTCTGATATGATAAGTGCTTTTCCGATTGTATCGAGTTGATGCTTATCAGATGGATAAAGAGAATCCACCCTTCTCGCAAGGCGGTCAAAGGATAAAACTTCTGCTTTTCCGGACTCAATGCATCCGATTTTTTCAATCAGTCTTTTTTCTGCAAGGTGGGTAAACTGTTCAGGTACAACGATAATAAACGGATGATCTGTTTCATATAGATCCTTCGCCATGTCAAGAATATATTGGGTTTTTCCGCTATGGGCACGTCCCATTATTATCTGAAGTGACAATTTTCTCCCTCCTGTTTCCAAACTCATCTGTACAAATTAAATCTTTCCAAATTACTTCATAATATATTATAATACATTTTGTTTACTTTGTAAATTGGTTAATCAAATTTTTTTGAAAAAATAAAAGGTTGTCTTCCGGCACATAATCATACCTGAGACAACCTTTTTATCTTATTCAATCCAACCAATAAAGTTATAACTGTCAAGAATCTGAAAAAACTTTGCAAGTCTTTCATATAACGGATTTGCGTCTGAACCGAATTTTTCTTCAACAAGTTTTCCTATGGACACTATGTCCCGTTTTCCATCTGCACATAAAAATGCAAAACTGCCGAATTCATCAAGGTGAACATAACTTGTTTTTGGCTTTTTTAAAACCATCTGAAGAATTCTGTTCATAACACCTTTGTTCTCAACTTCAAGGGTAACAATGCCTTTATCCGATACTGTGTAGTGTAAATTTTCGGGTATGCAAGGCATTTTTTCAAGATAATTTATCTGACTTTTATCCTTTTTCATTTCCTGTTACTTCCTTTTTTTCAAAAGTGAGAATTTTACAAGACTTAGAATTATAAGTCCGAATACTACAAGACTGAGAATAGATGAATATGTTTGGGGAATACCAAGAATTCCTGAAATATCAATGAGTTGATCTACACCTAATATAGCAAGAACTGCCAAAACAATTCCTATCACACCTTCACCTGCAATCATACCCGAGCAGAAAAGTATGCCATCGTTGATGATTTCCTTTTTAACAGACTCTTCTTTTTTCATTTTGTCATAGAAAAGGCGCACAATACCGCCAACCATTATGCAGGCATTGAGATGTACCGGCAGGTATATTCCTATTGCAAATGGAAGAACAGGTACTCCGACAAGTTCAACAACTATAGAAATGCAAACTCCTATAAATACAAGTGTCCACGGAAGGTCTGCATCCATAACACCTTCAATAATCATTTTCATAAGAGTTGCCTGCGGTGCCGGAAGTTGTTCGGAGCCAAATCCCCATGCGCTGTTGAAAAGATACAATGTTCCGCCAATTGCCAGTGCTGATGCAACAACACCGATAATTTCACCTATTTGTTGTTTTTTGGGAGTTGCACCAAGAAGAAATCCTGTTTTCAGATCCTGCGATGTATCGCCGGATATTGCGGAAATAATACAAATGATTGAACCTATTGCAATCGCGCCCTGCATTCCGTGCGAACCCGCATCTCCTGAAAACTTAAGAACTAAAGTTGAAATAAGAAGTGTGGCAATTGCCATACCTGAAACAGGATTATTACTGCTTCCAACAAGGCCTACCATTCTTGATGAAACGGTTGCAAAGAAAAATCCAAATACAACAACAATAACTGCACCAAGAGGTGAAACGGGAATGGCAGGAACAAGCCAAACAAGAATTGTGAGAATAACAATAGAAAGTATTACTGTTTTCATGCTTAAATCTTCATCCGTACGAAGATTGGATGTGCCAGTTGCGGATTTCATGCTTTTTATAGCACCTCTGAAAGATGAAAAAATCAGAGGAACAGATTTTATGAGACTGATTATTCCACCACAAGCAAGAGCTCCTGCACCTATATAGCGGATATATGAATCCCAAATTGCACTCGCTCCGTCTGAAGCATACATCTCCCCTATTGTTTCAGTTCCCGGATAAAGAATGATTTCTTTTCCAAAAAGGACTATGAGAGGAATAAGGACAAGCCAACTGAGAATTCCGCCTGAAAACATATATGATGATATTCTGGGACCGCAAATGTATCCAACACTCATAACGGCAGGATATATCTGTGTTCCTATCTCTCCGGCAAAGCCTTTTATTCTGAAGGCAATTTCATGCGGAACTGCCTTTAAACCATCTATTATGAATTTAAAAACTGCTGCAAATCCCATACCTGCAAAAACAGTTGTTGCATTTGCTCCGCCCTTTTCTCCTGCAAGCAGAACCTCAGCACATGCTGTACCTTCAGGATAAGGTAAAACGCTGTGTTCTTTAACGATCAAAGCATTTCTCAGAGGTACCATGAAGAAAACACCAAGCAGACCGCCAATCAGGGCTATAAGTGTAATTTCTACAATTCCGGGTTTTTCCATGATTCCTTCTGAAGCCCATAAAAACAGTGCAGGCAAAGTAAAAATTGCACCTGCTGCAACAGATTCACCGGCAGAACCGATTGTCTGTACCACATTACTTTCCAAAATAGAGTTTTTGCGCATAATTACTCTTATTACTCCCATTGCAATAACTGCAGCAGGAATGGATGCCGATACCGTCATACCGACTTTGAGTCCAAGATATGCATTTGCAGCGCCAAAAACTACTGCAAGGATGATTCCAATTATGACAGATGTAAGAGTTATCTCAGGGGTAACTTTTTCCGCAGGGATGTAGGGTTTGAATTGATTATTACTCATTTTTTCTCCTTTGCTTATTAAATATTTATCTTTATACTTACCTATTAAGGCAAAATAAATACTGTTTTATTATCTTGACTTTTCAAGAAAATCCAAAATAACCTCATATATACGTTTTGTCGAAGAAATACTCAGTTTTTCCTCAGTTGTATGAATCGAATGAATATCAGGACCTATTGATATACAATCAAAATCCTGTATGCCTGATGCAAAAACACCGCATTCAAGTCCTGCATGAATCGCACACACTTTGATATCTTTCCCGGTATGCCGGCGATATATTTCGCTGTAAAGTTTCTGAACTTTTGAATTATGGCAATACTCCCAAGCCGGATAATGGCCGAAGGTTTCTGAGGCAAGTCCAAAACTTTTGGTGAACCTCAAAAGTCTTTTTTCCAAAAACTCCAATGCACTCATAATGTTACTTCTGAGAGTGTAGTGAAGCGTAATCTGATTCTCTTTTGTTTCGAGTATACCAAGATTAAGAGAGGTCTCCACAAGATTTTCTATTGAAGAACTCATTTCCATAACACCGTTTGGTAAAACAGAAAGGGATGTTATAAGTTTTTCAAAACTTTCTTTGTCCACACATTCATATTCAGACATCTGACACTCTGAAATATCAATGGAAACGTCAGGTTCTCTCAAACAAATTTCCTCTGTTACCAAATCAGCATACTTTCTCAAGTTATCATAAACATTTTCAAAATCTTCGCACACAAATTCAAATTCACAAAACAAAGGAATTGCATTACCTTTGTCTCCGCCGTTAATTTTCACAAGTGAAACATCAAAATTGTCTGTAATATGATTTAAAATTCTACCTGCAAGAATGTCAGCGTTGACTCTTCCTGCATTGATCATTACTCCTGAGTGACCTCCTTTGAGTCCCCTTATGGTAACTTTAAAAAGTTTGCCCCGGACTACTTGTCTGCCACAGGGAATTGTTATTTTAAAATCACTTCCACCTGCACATGAAACTGTCAGGATGTTTTCCTCTTCAGAATCAATATTTACCATTTTTTTGCCGCTGATTTTTGAGAAATCAAGCTTCATGGCACCAATCATGCCGATTTCCTCATCGGTTGTAAATACTGCTTCAATCGGCGGATGTGGAATTGATTTATCCTCCAGTATGGAAAGTATCATAGCAACTGCAATACCGTCATCTGCACCAAGGGTTGTGCCTTCTGCTCTCAGATAATCTCCATCAACATAAAGTTTTAGTGAATCTTTTTCAAAATCAATATCGGAATCTGTTGTTTTTTGGCAAACCATGTCAAGATGTCCCTGCAAAACTACAGGTTCACTATTTTCATATCCTGAAGATGCCTCTTTATAGATTATCACATTATTTGCACTGTCACGGTAATAGTCAAGAGAATGTTCTTTGGCAAAATTCTCGCAAAATTCGCTGATGCCGTCCTGATTTCCTGATCCCCTTGGAATTTGAGATATTTTTTCAAAATAGTGAAATACCCTTTTGGGGTTAAGAGAAGATATGTCACTCATTATTAAATTCTCCTTAAATTACATTCTTTGAATATATCCGATTATTTTTCCGGAAAGAAAAATTGTTATGAAAGAATACCATATTTCGCTAATCGGAATATATGTGAGAGAAAGAAGTAAAACAATAATATCACTTATGATATATACTGTTTCAATTTTAATTTTGCAAAGTTTTGAAAGACTAAGTGCCAAAGCATCATCACCGCTGGGTGCTGCCTGAACTCTTACACATATTCCAACACCTGCTCCGACAAAAATGCTTCCGAGAATTGCACATAATATTTTGTAATCAGAAATCCCTGGGAAAACAGGCCCAATCCATTCACACAAAGCATAAAATACAGAAAAGAATATTGCTGAAACCAAAGAGTACAACACAAATTCTCTCCCCAAAATTTTTGCCCCGATACAATAACATATCAGATTCATAACAAAGGAAGATATTGCAGGAGTTATACTGAACCAGTTCTCAAAAAGAAGACTTGCTCCAAGAACTCCGCCCTCTGTAATGGAAGAAACATTATGGATGTTATACAGCCCAAATGCAAGTATTGCACTTCCAAGGATTGCCATAGCAGTATTTTTGATTTTCATTTGTATCCCTCTAACCCTTATCAGACTTCCATAATTACAGGAAGAATCATGGGTTTTCGTTTTGTTTCCTGATAAAGATATTCAGAAACCCTGGATTTCATAGCATTTTTTAGTGTTGTCCATTCTCTGACACGGTTCTTTTCGCTTGCATCCAAAGCCTTTCTTGCTATTGTCCTGATATCATCCATCAGACTTTCTGATTCTCTTACGTATACAAATCCTCTGGAAATAATATCAGGACCTGCAACAACGTTTCCTGTTTCTGATGATATTGTGACAACAATAACGATGAGTCCGTCTTCTGCAAGATGTTTTCTGTCACGAAGGACAATATTACCAACATCCCCTACTCCGAGACCGTCAACCATAACAAGACCTGCCTGAACATTCTCTGCACACTTTGCACTGTCTTTTGTAAGTTCCAGAACTTTTCCAAGTTCCATAATAAATATGTCTTTTCTTCTGATTCCCATCATAGCACCAAGATCTGCGTGGGTTTTGAGATGCTTATACTCTCCGTGAACAGGTATGAAATATCTTGGTTTTGCAAGTCCGAGAATCATCTTTAATTCTTCCTGACAAGCATGTCCGGATACATGTACGCTTGCAGGATCATTAAATACATCAGCACCTTTTTTATATAGTTCATTAATAACATTTGCCACAAGTTTTTCGTTTCCCGGAATCGGATTTGCCGAAATCACAACAAGATCCCCTTCACCGATTTCAACTTTTTTATGTTCAGCATATGCCATTCTGTACAAAGCACTCATAGGTTCTCCCTGACTGCCTGTCGTTATAATTGTGAGTTGATGGGGCTTATACTTTTTGATATCGTCAATATCAATGAGTGTATTGGCAGGAATTTTCATATATCCAAGTTCAGTTGCAACCTCAAGAAGATTCAGCATACTTCTCCCTGAAACTGCAATTTTTCTGCCATTATTTGCAGCAGCATTTATTATTTGCTGAATTCTGTGAACATTTGAAGCAAATGTAGCAACAATAATTCTCGATTTTGTTGATTTGAATACATTTTCCAACGTTGATCCAACTGTTCTTTCAGACATCGTAAATCCTGAGCGTTCAGCATTTGTACTGTCGCTCATAAGCGCAAGAACACCTTTTTTGCCAAGTTCTCCTATTCTTGCAAGGTCTATCATTTCTCCCTGAATCGGTGTTGTGTCTATTTTAAAGTCTCCTGTATGCAATACAACACCAACAGGTGTATGAATTGCAAGAGCAACCGCATCCGGAATGGAATGATTCGAACGAATAAATTCAACCTTAAATGAACTGAGAGTCACTGTATCTCCGGGCATAACTCTCTTTAGTTTGGTTGTGGAAAGAAGATTGTGTTCTTTAAGTTTGTTCTGAACAAGTCCGATTGTCAGATTTGTGCCATATATGGGCACATTTAGTTCTTTTAAAAGATACGGGAGCCCGCCAATATGGTCCTCGTGACCATGAGTTAAGACAACTCCTCTGATTTTATCCGCATTTTTTACTACGAAAGAAAAATCCGGTATTACAATATCTATCCCAAGCATATCTTCATCAGGGAAAGCCATACCGCAATCAACGATAATCATATCGTTGCCGTAAGAAAAGACGGTCATATTTTTTCCGATTTCATTGAGACCGCCCAGCGGAATAATTTTCAATTTTGATTTTTTTGCCACTTACTATACCTCCATATATTATTTTCCGTACATATAAAATCTGGCATTAGAAATATCATTTCCAAAACCTTAGTTACGTTTTTCAGACAATTATTATGTCTGTTTAAAGCCATTCAAGTTCAATTAATTGAAAGTCTAAAAATTAATCTGTTTGAGACAACAGATGCTAAAGTCATACTGCACTAAAATATCCGAACAAGGCAACTTATCACATTATATCAGATATTTTATGTAATTAAAAGTATTTTTTTGCTTTATGTAGAAAATGCAACAAGATGCGCAAAAGCAAGCAGATTTTGTAGTGGAAATGCTTACAAAATCTGCATACATAATACTATTTTATATTATTAATAAAAATTATATTCTACAATTAATAATTATTCAAAAATAATCTTGCCATCGTCAGTCATTTCTTTAATTATTGCCAAAGATTCTATTCTCATACCTGCATCGCGAAGGATCTTTCCGCCCTCCTGAAAACCTTTTTCAATTACAATACCGGCACCGCAAAGAGTTGCTCCGGATTTTTTCACTATCTGAGAAAGACCTACAAGAGCTTTTCCTTTCGCAAGAAAATCATCAATAATAAGTATATTATCTTCAGGTTTAAGATAGTCTCTTGATACAATTACATTATATGTCTTTCCATGTGTAAAGGATTCTATTTGTGCGGAATACAGTGCACCATCAATATTTTTGGTTGTATTCTTTTTTGCAAAAACAACCGGAACACCAAAAGACTGTGCAGCAATGCAGGCAATGCCAATACCGGATGACTCTATTGTAAGAATTTTGGTTATATCACAATCTGAAAAACGACGTTTAAACTCTTTTCCGATTTCTTCAAAAAGCTTTATATCCATCTGATGATTGAGAAAAGAATCAACCTTTAATACGTTTCCCTTTCTGACTTTACCGTCCTTCATAATTCTGTCTTTTAAAAGTTCCATAATCTTTTTCTCCTTTGTATTAGTCAAATCCTTTGAAACAACAACGCTTAAAAAATTCTTTTTATGTCACTAAAAGTTACAAGTAACATAAACAGTATGAGGATAGCAAAGAAAATGAAATTTATTGCACCCTCTTTTTCAGGATTCATAGCTTTACCACGAATCTTTTCAATAATTAAAAACAGTATCCTTCCGCCGTCTAGTGCAGGTATCGGCAAAAGATTCATAACACCAAGATTAACAGATATAAAACCTGCAAAATTCACCACAGTTCTCCACCCGTATTTTGCGGCTGTTCCTATCTCTCCTATAATTGCGACAGGACCTGATACGGAGGACGCAGGAACAACTCCCGTTATCAGCCACCAAAGAGAAAGAAAAACAGATTTGATAACAAAAACACATTCCCAAAAAGCAAGATACAAAACACCCGTAAACCCTTTTTTTGTCGGTGCCGGATTCATTCCTAAAATAACACGGTTTTCTTTTTCGTCAAAAAAAGGTGTAAGGCTTTTTGTATATTTCTTCCCGTCTCTTTCAAAAGTGACCTTTGCTAAACTTTCACCATTTACAGAAACAAAGAGATTAATATCATTGAAAGTGTGTACAGATGTAGAATATTTTTCCCCTTCAAGTTTGACTATTTTATCACCTGCCATAAGCCCTGCATTGTCAAGAGGGGATTCTTCAACAACTTTTGCAATAGTATTTGAAGCAACGCTGACTCCTGATGAATACACTATTGCAAAGATAAGAAACCCAAGAATTATATTCATAAGTGCACCGGAAAACAAAACCAGAAAACGGCTGATCCATGATTTGTTGCAAAATGCATTTGAGTCATCAGACTCACCATCTTCGCCTTCAAGCTTAACATATCCTCCAAGGGGAAGAATTCTTAATGAATACTTTGTTTTCTTTCCGTTTATGCCAAAAACTTTTGGTCCCATGCCAATGGAAAACTCGTGTACTGTCATACCGGACAGTTTTGCAGTTATAAAATGTCCAAATTCATGTATGAAAATTATTATGCAAAATATTGCTACTGCCCATAATACAGTCAACAAAATCTCTCACCTCAAAATTGATATTATAAAGTCTTGCCGTACTCTCTTGCCCATGTGTCAGCGTTTTGGATATCCGAAATAGAAATGTCCGAAACAAGTGTGTGTGCGTTCATTGTCTGCTTTATAATTTCAGGAATGTCAAGAAATCCAATCTCACCCAAAAGAAACTTTTCAACAGCAATTTCGTTTGCAGCATTCATAACAGCAGGCATAGTACCCCCTTCTCTGATTGCCCTGTAGGCAAGAGAAAGACATTCAAATGTTTCTGTATCTGCTTTTTCGAATGTTAATGTTCCAACTTCAAAGAGATTGAGTTTTTCACTGACCTGAGTTTTTCGCTTGGGATAGTTTATTGCATAAACTATCGGAAGTTTCATATCAGGAATTCCAAGTTGGGCAATAACCGAATTATCTTCAAACTCAACCATAGAATGAACAATGCTCTGACGGTGAACATACACCTCAATTTTTTCATAAGACACATCAAAAAGCCAGCACGCCTCAATAACTTCCAGTCCCTTATTCATAAGAGTGGAACTGTCTATTGTTATTTTGGCACCCATTGTCCAGTTTGGATGTTTGAGGGCATCAGATGCCCTTTTTGTTTTAAGTTCTTCTTTTTTCATTCCAAAAAATGGTCCGCCGGATGCTGTTAGAAGAATTTTTGATATTTTATTATCTCCAGCACCCTGAATGCACTGAAATATTGCACTATGTTCACTGTCTACAGGCAAAATTTTTATGTTTTTCTCTTTTGCCATAGGCATAATTATACTTCCTGCCGTAACAAGGGTTTCCTTATTTGCAAGAAGAATATTTTTTCCTGCATTTATGGCTTCAACCGTTGGTAATAAACCAATATTTCCAACAACAGATGTCAGAACACTTTCTGTATCATTAATACATGCAACTTCACAAAGTCCTTCTATCCCTGACACTATTTTTGTTGATGTGTCAGATACTTTATTCTTTAATTCAGGATAAAGTTTTTCATTCATAATACAAGCCTTCTCAGGTCTGTATTTTCTTATCTGTTTTTCAAGAAGTTCAACGTTTGAGTTGGCAGAAAGCCCCTTGATACAAACGTCACCGCAAATATCAGCAACTTCTAACGCTTGAGTACCTATTGAACCCGTAGAACCCAGAATTGATATATTTTTCATCGAAAGTATCACCTTTTAATTAAAAGATAGGAAGATATTTAATAAGATAATATACAACAGGGGCTATGAAGAGAACAGAATCAAATCTGTCCATAACTCCACCGTGTCCCGGTATCAGATTACCGTAATCCTTTGCTCCGTGTTCACGCTTGATACAACTTGCCGCAAGATCTCCTATCTGAGATATAAAAGACGCAATAATTGCACATATACCTGCATTTATCCAACTAAAACCAATATTATTCACAGATGATATTATCCACACATAAAGTTCAACACATATGATACATCCGATGATTCCACCAACTGAACCCTCTATGGTTTTTTTAGGACTGATTGTCGGACAAAGTTTGTGCTTTCCGAGAGTCAGACCGGAAAAGTAGGCAAATGTATCTGTAGCCCATGCAGAAATGAAAAGTACCCATACAAGAATTTTACCATAATCCATCTGTCGAATCATTTGAATATGCAAAAAGAACAAGGTTATATATATTGTTCCTAAAAAAATAGTTGCACAATCGGAAAATTTGCATCTGCTGTGAAAAAACACCATCATAAGCATGAGTATAAATGTAAAACCTAAAATTGACGGATATATGAGATCAAGGGACTTTTCTGATTTTAAAATCACGAAAACTGTTGATACGACAGAAAACAAAACCCCTATCCACACTGCCGGCGTCTTTTTCTCTTTTAATCCTGTAACCGAGAAAAATTCATATAATGCAATAAGTTCTATTATTCCGATGCATATTCCTATTATATACGCAGGACAAAGTGTTAATACCATAACGGCTAAAACTGCGCCAAGAAACCCAAAAATAACTCTCTGTTTAAGCATTTGTAATCAGACACCTCCAAAACGTCTGTTTCTCTTTTGAAAATCAACTATAGACCTTATTAAATCATTTCTGGTAAAATCAGGCCAATTTATGTCTGAATACCAAAATTCACTATATGCACTTTGCCATATAAGGAAATTGCTAAGACGCATTTCACCACTTGGACGGATAATAAAGTCAGGATCAGGCATATAATTGGTATATAGATTTTCAGATATGAGTTTTTCATCAATCAAGTCAGGATCGATATCACCGGATTTTATCATATGTCCTATTTTTCTTACACTCTGAACAATTTCATCTCTGCCCCCATAATTAAGAGCAATATTCAAAGTTATTGCACGATTATCTTTTGTGGCATTTTCCACAACATCAATCTTTTGAAGAATCTCCTCCGAAAGACCTTCTTTTGATCCGATTATCCTTATGCGAATATCATCATCACCAATAAGCCTGCGATAATCATCGAGATATTCTGTCATAAGTTTCATAAGTGCATCAACTTCATCTTTGGGGCGAACCCAGTTTTCGGTCGAAAATGCATATACTGTGAGAAACTTAATGCCAAGATGTCCTGCATCACGAGTGATTTGTTCAAGAACCTTTGCCCCCATTCTGTGACCGGCACTTCTTGGGAGGCCACGTTTTTTTGCCCATCTTCCGTTACCATCCATAATTATACCTATGTGTTTGGGAAGATTATTGGTGTCAAGCCTGTCAAATATGTCTTTATTTTTCCTTTTAAACAATTTTAGCATATTATTATACTTCCATGATTTCCTTTTCTTTTGCCGCTACGATAGTATCAATTTCTTTCACATATTTATCTGTGAGTTTCTGAACATCATTTTCGATATTCTTAAGGTCATCTTCTGTAAGATCACCGTTTTTCTTGTCGTTTTTAAATGCATCCATTGCATCTCTTCTTATTGAACGAATTGCGACTTTGGAATCTTCACCTTTTTTGCGAATTCCCTTTACAAGTTCTTTTCTTCTTTCCTCTGTAAGAGGTGGGAAATTGAGACGGATAGATTTGCCGTCATTGTTTGGTGTGATGCCTATATCAGATGCAAGAATCGCTTTTTCTACTTCTTTCAAAATGCTTGCATCCCATGGCTGAATAAGAATTGATCTGGGATCAGGAACAGAAACATTACCAATCTGTGTGAGAGGTGTTGCAACGCCATAATATTCAACCGTAACTTTGTCAAGAATTGCCGGATTAGCTCTTCCTGCTCTTATTGATGCAAGGTCTGAGTTTAATACCGAAATAGATTTTTTCATTTTTGCTTCAAAATCGTTAATATTTGCTGCCATATTTTTTTCCTCCATATTTTAAAATTTTTTTATTTTACTATTGTACCTATTTCTTCACCAAGAATAACTTTTCTTATATTATCAGGCTCATTGAGACCAAATACTCTTATCGGAATGTGATTATCCATACAAAGAGATGTTGCTGTAGAGTCCATAACCCCAAGTCCTCTGTTCAAAACATCAATGTATGAAAGTGCTTCAATTTTCTTTGCATCTTTGTTAACATTAGGATCACTGTCATATACCGCATCAACATTTTTGGCAAGCAAAATGATGTCAGCATCAATTTCCGCCGCACGAAGTGCTGCTGCTGTATCTGTTGAGAAAAACGGATTTCCGCTGCCGCAGCCAAAAATCACAACTCTGCCCTTTTCCAGATGACGAACTGCCTTACCTCTTATGTAGGGTTCTGCAATCTGACGCATTTCAATTCCTGTCTGAACTCTTGTGTCAACACCTCTTTGAAGGAGTGCATCCTGAAGAGCAAGAGCATTTATTACAGTTGCAAGCATTCCCATATGGTCTGCTCTTGTTCTGTCCATGTTTTCTCCGGTTCTGCCTCTCCAGAAATTGCCGCCACCTACAACAATCGCTATCTGAACACCAAGGTCAACACATTCTTTGATTTTATCTGTAATTGCACCAATGGTTTTGTCGTTAAGTCCTGTTTTATCATCACCTGCAAGTGCTTCTCCACTTACTTTTAAAAGAATTCTTTTATATTTAGGCTCCATAACACACATTCCTTTCCACCATAAATTATATTTTTACTATTATAACATATATTTTTAAAAAAGGAAACACTTATTTTAATATTTTTTTAGATTTTTAAAAAAATCAAACATTGGAAAGGCGGCTGCATAAATTTGCTGCAACCGCCACCAAAAATTCCATTATTCAATTTTGACCCCAACTACTGACAAAGAGCCTAAATCTTTAGTATAATGACAAGAGAGCATATTCTGTTCCTCCGCTATGGTTTCTCGTCAATTCCATTATAACGGATTTTGAACAAATATGCTCTCTTTTTTAAATTTTGTGAGCTCTATTTGTTGGACACCCCAACATTTATTATAGAGCCAGAATTTTCAAATTAGCAAATTACAAAACCGGTTCGGATAACTCCGCTCAGGTTAATATATTTATTTACGAAACATAAATACAAATTTCGCTAATATCCGAATATCTGCACCTTATAAAGACTTTGTATCCCTGATCCGCAAACGTTTTAAGTGCTCTTAGTTGCTGTGATTTAACTTTGACTTTTTTACCCTTTTCAAGAATCCAGATGTTCTCGCTGCTGGCTTCCATATACTGCGCCATCAGTGCAATATTTCCCGTTTTCGTTGTGGAAGATGAGTCTATGAGTGAAATTGAAAAACTTTCATTTTCTACAGAAAGAAGTTCACCATAGTAGTATACAAGTGCTCTGTTATCATCGGTTGCTTCTAAAGAATCACTTATATCCGATTTGCTGTAGTCAAAATCTTTTCTGATGGTTGTTATATTTGAATACATATCGGCTTTACACATAACAAAATCGCCCATTTCAAGATATCCGTCAGAATTTGGATTTATGGCTTTTGCATAATCTTTGTGGCTTTCGGAAAGATACAGAGTATGATATGAATTATCACTGCAGATACTGATTTTGAGTGCCTTCTCACCTTTGTTGTCAAGCGCATGTGTGATATCATATATTATTCCGCCTGTACCTCTTTCATTATCAATATATTCATCGATAGTTTCAGTTTTCATAAGAAAGATGTCTGCTCTTCCCGATGAACTTACATTGTAGGGATGAAGCGTTGAAAAAGTATGTTGAGAATCGTTCTTCCACGAATCTGTGGAACCGATGGAATATTTATCTTCATCAGATACACCCTCTGTGAGATTAACAATAAAAACTGTTGAATCTGAATCTATTGTGAAATGAGGGACAAACACACCAAAAATTTTGTAGTATACTGTATCATCAGGGTTGAGGCCTTCAATTACATAGGGACGAAGTGTATTGCTGTTATCAACACCGGGTCTGTATATACTGTCCTTCTGATTATCCGCTTCTTCTTCAGGAAGCCAGATTGAAGTGATTTCATTATCTGCGTTTACACTGTAGCGTACAAGGGTAACTCCATCCTCTGAAAGATATGAAGATAAATTCTGACTTGAAATCTGCATATCATCATTTATTCTGATTTTGTCTTTCGTTTTGTGGACAAGCAAAAGTCCGTGTTCGGTGAATACCTGTACCATCATTCCGGAATCAACTCCGACAGAAGGTTTGACACCGACTATAAGGGCAAGTGTACCTTCGGTAGAACCTCCTGAAAGAACCGCCGCAAGAGAACCGTCATTTGTGAGCATAAATGTTCCTGCCTCTTTTGTCGGAAGTTTTCCTATAAAACGATTTCGGAAATACGGGGTACATTCATATTCAACATCGTCAATATATATTGTCTTATCACTTGTTCCGGTAACTGTTCCTTTTATTTGATTGTTCAGAAGATTAATCTCTACATATTTCCCGTCTTCCGATTCATAAAATTCAAACACCGAACCGCCGGCAATACTGCTCAAAGGAATTTTCTCACCGTCTGAAAAAACATTATAGATAATATCGTTGGAATTTTCATCAAAAACTTTTGAACGTGTTTCTCCGGGTCTTATGAATGTATCTATAACCGTTTTATTTATTGCATCTACGACATCGGCATATGCAATGTCACCATTATAGAGATATACCACTTCATATTCAGAATCAGCGTCCGAACTTACGAGAACGATTTTTCCAACTTCAAAATCATAGTCTTCTTTTGTCACATTGAGTGACGCTTTTCCGTTGTATATGGTTGCATAAGTATCTGAAAGTTTTACACTCTTTTCTTTTTTGCCGTCATAATATGTGATTTTATTTTTTTCAAATACAGGCTCGTCACTTCTGTGAAGAGTGAGAGTTTTTGATTTGATTTCAAAAAACGTTATAACTTTCTGTCCTTCAATTTCCTGCCAATATCCTTTAATACGTGAACCGATAAGTATATTTTCATCGCACAAATATGAAGAATCACCGACTTTTATAAAGCCATCACTTTCATAAGATGAACTTGAACGCATATGAGTACGGTCGTTTGCATATACTATGTCGTCGATTCTGTTCCAGTTATAAAACCTTTCAAGAAGGTTTTTGCTTCCTTCATATGATACTACATAATCGGGATTTTTAACTGCTATTGAATCTATCATTCTCATATCAGCTTCTGCCATATTACGAATCATCTGATAGCATGTTCCGACAGTGAGAGGCTCATTTGAATGAATATCCGTGTTTAAAAGTATATCAAGTTCATCCGCTACGTAGAGATATCCAAAGGGCCAACCGCCTTTTCGGTTACACTCAGGTTCATAACCAAGTGCAACAGTTATAATTTTGCAGGCTTCATAGTATGTGATCGGGTCATTTGGGCGAAAATGTGTACCTTCGGAGATAATTCCGAAATCAAGAGCATAACTTAATGCCCAGGCAAATGAATCATCTTTTGAGACATCATAGAAGCACAGTTCAGGTGATTCAAATTCACTGAAACAAAAGGCTTTCATAACCGCTTCAATGAATTGTGCTCTGGTTACATATTCATTGTGCAAAGCAGAAAATGATGTGGTAATCCCTGCTGCGTCAAGAAGTTTTTTTGATGTGTTCGCATTTTCGATTTCTTCATCAGAAAGTACGGGAAGGGAATTTACTTCTTCTGTCACATCTTCCGAAACCTGATTTTCAGCAAAAACCGTCACTGAAAAAATGAGAATCATCAATGCAAGAAATACTGATATTATTTTTTTCATTGTACCGCCCCCATTCTTTCATTAAATGCTCTGTATACCAAAACTGCCGCCTCGCCTCTTGTTATATCGGAGAGAGGATTGAAATTCAAGCCGTTGCCGACAACAATTCCTGCATTTTTCATTTTGGAAACTGCATCTTCGGCATAGTCCGAAATGTAGGCATCATCTGCAAATACTGTGGAATCTTTTTCATATTCAAATCCGAAATATGAAAGTATTCTGGAAATGATGAGTGCTGCATCCTGTCTCATAATGAGTTCATTCGGTCTGAAAAGTGTGCCGTCACCAAGCAAAATACCCTGCGCGGCAAGATTGGTTATGCTGTCATAATACCAGTCGGATTTATTGACATCACTGAATGAAACTTCGTTTTCTCCCTCAATGAGAAATGCCGAACATATCATTTTTGCAAATTCCGCTCTGGTAACAAAGTTATCCGGTCTGAATGTCCCGTCCCCGTATCCGTTGATAATCTTTTTGTCGGAAAGATATTTCACTGCTTCCATTGAATAGTGATTATATGTATCTGAAAATCCTCCGGTAAGTTTTTCATCTTCCGGTTTGATATCAGGAATCATACCGACATTAATATCTTCAAAACTTGCAGAAGAACCCCCTCCGCCGCCGGAACCGCCTGCTCCGCCACCGTTTTTATCTGATGAAACATCCTTTTTCACTTTCTTTACTGCATCGTCAAAATATGTTTTGATTTCAGATATTGTCGTTACATTTTTGATGTTTTTAAGCATTTTTAAAAACACTTCAGGTTGATTATTCAATGGGATTGACGCATAATCACTGCCCTGTCCGATATCTATTCCGATTATATCTGCATTGTCTGTCACAAATTTTTGCACATCTGACCACAAAGATAATGAAGAGCGTGCTTTTGCAACAAGAATGAGTTTTGTAAGTTCCAGAGACATGCCCTCTTTTTTATAGTCAATATCTCTTATAAGACTTTCAAAACTTAATTTTTCATCCTGCGAAAGTTTTGCATAATCATCATATGTTCCGCCAAAAGCAGTTGCATATTCACTCATTAGTGCCGAAATTTCTTCGCCATCTTTTGCTTTTTTCAGTGCAATACTTCTGTCTATGGCATCACGAAGAGTGTCAAGTGTGTATCCATCATCTTTTGCAAATACTGTATAATCTGAAATTATGTCATAATATAATCTTGTTTTATCTGAAGAATAACCGATTTTTTCCATAGTCCCGTCTACAGAAATGTAGGTCTTCAGAGATGTAGGATTTGTTTCTTCATTGAATTTGTCCACCACTTCCTGTGCGTCTTGTGAGTCAAGAACAAAGAAATTCACATACTGTGAGCCTTCTTCCGACATTGCGTAGAAATAATACGAACCTGCATCAACGGTGTCAGGTATAATTATTTCCTCCGAGAAAACTCCATTCTCTCCTGTTTGTGTAACATATGACAATATGGGTTTATTACTGTCGGAAAACGGGAATTCCAAAATTTCTCCATTTTCTTTTACAGAATCTTCCAAAGCCATATTCAGGCTTAAAGCCGTTCCGGCAGAATCACCGACAATTCCGTTTATCTTTATTGAATTTGTTGCAAGTATGTGTGAGGCAGTGATAAAATCACTTGCCAAAGCACAAGGCACAGACAGACAAAGACATAAAATTACGGACAGAAAAATTGTTATTTTTTTGTTTTTCATATTGTTAGTCATCCTTTCTTGTATATCTTAATCTGATTTTAAAAACCTTTATATACTCCGCCTTTAACAGGAATACCTGTTTCCCAGTTTTCTATGAAAAAGGCTTCGAAGTCTATCGCATTTTCATCATCCGGTGTAAGCTGCAACTCCAGTCCATCTTCACCGACAACTGTTTTTGATGTGGAAATCATTGATGTAATTGCCCCGTTTTCGTTTTTACCTACAACCACCATTACAACAGTTTTTTCACTTCCTGTAGTATTTACAACGGTTGCTTTGATTGTACTTCCTTCTTTCCATACTTCATCTATATCAAATGCCATAGATGGTGTTTTGAAGGTATATTCATAGTTTTCACTTACATATATTCCGTTTTCGGAAACTATTGTATCTGAAAGTTTTATTGTATATTCAAAAGCGGAAATAAGAGGTTTCTTTGTTTTGATTGTAAACTCTTTTTTTGTTTCGTCATAGAGGATGCTGTCAACATCAACTATATCGTTACCGCAGTAAAGAGATACAAGTTTTGAAAAATCTATGTTTTTTCCATCTTTTGTTGTAATCAGTTTATCATTTGTCAAAGCAACAACAGTGTTTCCGCTGACAGAAACAGAATCTATTTCTGTGCTACCTTTTATTGCGTATTTAATATTATCAATGATGACTGTTGAATCTTCAGTCGATTGATAAAGAACACTATAAAGTGTACTTGCAAGGATTGATGATACACCTGTATATACAACCGCACCGTTCACAGAAGTATATATAGTGCTTTTGATAGTGTCAAAAGTGAATTTTATTCTGTACCAATTACCCAGAGGCAATGTACCGTAGTTTGCTCCGTCGCTGTCATTCGTTAGTGTTGTGCCTCTGATTACAAGACTCGGAGCCCAGTCACGGTTATTTCCTCCGCCGCAGGGATAAAGGTATACAAGTCCGCTTGAAAGTTTGATATCAAATGTCAGTTCGTGGATTGCACCGGGAACAGTTCCATTTTCAAGAACATACGCATCAAGCGCATTTTTACTTGTCAGATAACCCTGTTTACCAAATGAGAAAACAGAACCGTTTGTTCCGTCTGTTCCGACACGGCTTGTACCCTGTTCGTGATAAATCATAGGGTCGAGTTGTTTAACCTCAGATGCAACATAGGTTTCGGGAGAAAATTCTCCGATTGAATAAATGATTGTTCCTTCAATGTCAGAAAGAGGAATTTTTATATCTGTGCTGCCGACTCCCGGAACAGGTGCAAATTCACCCGTATCACCGCCATCACCCGGTTCATCAGGAGGTGTGGGAGGAGTTGATGGTTCATCTGAAAGCTCATCTTTTACTGCGTATTTAATATTATCAATGCTGACTGTTGAATCTGCAGTCGTTTGATAAAGAACACTATAAAGTGAATTTCCAAGAGTTTCTGATACAGCTTTATATACAACCGCACCGTTTACAGAAGTATATATAGTTTTTGTGACAGTGTCTAAAGTGAATTTTACTCTATACCATGTATTTGTAGGAGTTGTTCCGTAGGTTACTCCGACGTCACTTGAGAGTGTTGTGCCGTTAAATACAAGACTTGCTGCGGCGTCACGGTTGTCTCCTCCGCCGCACGGATAAAGGAATGCAATTCCACTTGAAAGTTTGATATCAAGTGTCACTTCGTGGATTGTACCGGGAACATCTCCGTTTTCCTGAACATATGCATTCAGTGCATTGTTAATTTTCAGCCATCCCTGCGTGCCAAATGAGAAAACAGAACCGCTTGTTTCGTCTGTTCCGACACTGGTTGTGCCATTGTCATGATAAATCATAGAGTCGAGTTGCTTTGCCGAAGATGCAACATAGGTTTCGGAAGGAAATTCTCCGTTTGAATATATGACTGTTCCTTCAATGCCGGAAAGAGGAATTTCTATATCTGTGCTGCCGACTCCCGGAACGGGTGCAAATTCATCCGTATCACCGCCGTCAGAGTGTTCATCTTTTACAGCATATTTAATATTATCAATGCAGACTGTTGAATCTGCCGTCGTTTGATAAAGAACACTATAAAGTGAATTTCCAAGAGTTTCTGATACAGCTTTATATACAACCGCACCGTTTACAGAAGTATATACAGTTTTTGTGGCAGTGTCTAAAGTGAATTTCACTCTGTACCATGTATTTATAGGAGTTGTTCCGTAGCTTGCTCCTGTGTCACTTGATAGTGTTGTGCCGTTAAACACAAGACTTGCAGCGGCGTCACGGTTGTCTCCTCCGCCGCACGGATAAAGGAATGCAATTCCACTTGAAAGTTTGATATCAAGTGTCACTTCGTGGATTGTACCGGGAACATCTCCGTTTTCCTGAACATATGCATTCA
>SVJK01000059.1 GCA_015069015.1 Oscillospiraceae bacterium | reverse complement strand
TTTTATCTTGTTTTAGGTTCAAAGAATTTTCGGTGTAGTGTTTTTGCGACAGTGCGAGGCAAAAACACAGTAAATGCTGACGCATTTGCGAGTATTTTAACAAAGCAGTGGCGTAAAAACACACACCAAAAACGGGTTCGGATGCTGACGCAACTGCTTAAGCCATGTGCATTTTTGAAAAGCAAATTTGCTTTTCAAAAAAATTTGCACGGCAATATAAAAGAACGAAGTTTCCTATACAGTAAAATAATGCATATCAGACATATGAAATGTTTGATATGCATTTTGCGTTTAATTTGAAATTTTGCCCGGTTGAAATCTATTCACTTGCTGTTTTCTTTTCTGAAATCCTCAATTTTCTTAAGATATTTTATTGCTTGGGAAACATTTTGCACCCCAAGAAGTTTCATTCCGTAGTTGTTTGTCACAGATTCTGCATTTCCGATTGGGAGAATACAGAATTCAAAACCCATTTTTGCAGCTTCTGATATTCTCTGTTCGCAAAAGCCGATGTTTCGCACTTCACTTGTAAGACCAACTTCTCCAAGAATGACGGTTTTTGAATCTATAACAAAATTTTTGAGGTTTGACGCAATTGCAACAATAACTGCAAGATCGGTTGCGGTTTCCACAAGTTTTATTCCACCCACAACATTTATGTATACATCGTGATTCTGCATCGGAAATCCAAGTTGTTTTTCGAGAATTGATGAAAGGAGAACACTTCGGTTAAAATCAATTCCTGTTGCCATTCTTCTCGGATTGCCGAACCCTGTAGGTGAACAAAGTGCCTGAACTTCTGCAAGAATCGGTCTTGTACCTTCAAGGGTGCAAACAACTGTTGAACCGCTTGCATTTTCAGCACGTCCTGAAAGAAGCATGCTTGACGGGTTTGCAACTTCAAAAAGACCTTTTTCTCTCATTTCAAACACGCCGATTTCATTTGTGGAACCAAAACGGTTTTTGACAGTTCTTAATATGCGGTAACTCTGAGTTCTTTCACCTTCGAAATACAGCACGCAGTCAACCATATGTTCTAAAACTCTCGGTCCTGCAATACTTCCGTCTTTTGTAACGTGTCCGACAATGAAAACAGCAACATTGTTTTCTTTTGCATATCTCATAAGATAGTGAGTTGCTTCTCTTACCTGAGTGACACTTCCGGGAGCAGAAGCAATGTCATTTTTGAATATTGTCTGAATTGAATCAATAATAATAATTTCCGGTTTGACATCCACGGCAGATGAAAGAATGGTATCAAGTTCTGTTTCGGGAAGAACATACAAATTGTCATTTTTAATGCCAAGTCTCGATGCCCTCATCTTAATCTGCGCTCCGGATTCTTCTCCCGATACATAAAGCACCGATTTTTCACCGGCAATGTTGTTGCAAATCTGCAAAAGCAGAGTGGATTTTCCAATTCCGGGATCACCACCCACAAGTATCAGAGAGCCTTTTACAATTCCGCCTCCGAGAACACGGTCCAGTTCTGTGATTTTGGAAAGTATTCTTTCATTTTCATCTGTGTTTATATCATTTAGTTTTTTAACTCCCCCCGATGATGGCAGGGAAGATTTGATATCATATCTGGAAGGCGGAAGTTCTGCTTCTTCGTTCAATGTATTCCATGAATTGCACGACGGACATTTTCCGAGCCATTTAGGGGAGGAATATCCGCATTCAAAACACACAAATTTTGTCGCTTGCTTCATAATACAATTTCTCCTTAGAAAATTTGATAATATATCTGCACTACACGTATTGCGGGTGTAATTAGACATACATCCTATCTTTTAAACTAAATTCACAAAAAATAAGGACTGTAATTTTTCTTTACAGTCCTTATTATACAATAATTTATTCAGTTTGTAAATCTGTTTTTCTTAATTGTTTCCGGCCGCGTTTTTGTTTGTTGAACCATCTGTCATATCGGATGCAGAATTGTTCATATCACTGTCGTCGTTTGGAGTATCCATAATGTCGTCTTTAATGTCTTTTGCTCCGTCAACAATGTCATCTTTAAGATTTTCGGTGTTTTTATCAACACTGTCCTCAACTGTGGTACCGCTATTATCAGTTGTGTCCGTTGCATCGTTATTTGATGAACACGCAACAAAATTGAGTGAAAGGCAAGTAACTACGGTGATTGCTAATAATAATTTTTTAATATTCATAATAAACATCTCACTTTCAAATATATTATTGCACTATTTTAAATTTTAATGCATATTTTTTTTGTTGTTTTTCAATGAATTTTAAAAAAACTATTTACTTTGCATAATAAATCATATAGAATATAATAGATTATATTTGTCCAGTTATAAAAACTGATACAGAGAGGAGCAAACAGAATGAATAATCAGATAAAACTTATCGGACAGCGAATTCAGGATTTGAGAGAAATAGCAGAAATAAGTGTCGAGGAAATTTCTGAATATCTCAATATTTCTGTCGAAAAATATCTTGCATATGAAAATGGCGAGAAAGATATGCCCATCAGCATTCTTTATGAACTTGCCAATAAGTTTGATGTTGATTTTACCGCCATTTTATCCGGAGATGCTCCCAAATTAAATGTTTACCAGTATGTTAAAGCAGGTCAGGGACTTAGCGTTGAACGTAAAGAAGCATATAAATATGACACTCTTGCGTTTAATTTTGCCAACAAAAGAATTGAACCCTTCTATGTTACAGTTCCGCCGTCAAGTCCTGACGATCCAATTCAGATGACATGCCACCCCGGACAGGAATTCAACTACTGTCTGGACGGACGAGTCTGCATTATAATTAACGGTAAGGAAATTGTAATGGAAAAAGGAGACTCGCTTATATTCGATTCCAAGTATTGGCATGGCATGAAAGCACTTGATGGAAAGGAAGCACATTTTTTAGCCATTGTCAGTGACTGATTCTTGTAAGCGTTGCTAAAAAAGAAAGGTCAAAAGAAAAAATGAATTTACTTAATAAATTTTTGAACAAAACCGAATTTACAGACTATAATGATTATTATAACAATTTTAAAATAAACGTACCCGAAGATTTTAACTTTGCATATGACGTTATTGAAGAATATGCAAAGTGTGCTCCGGAAAAAAAGGCACTTGTGTGGTGCAATGATGAGGGCGAAGAGGAAATTTTCACTTTTTCACGCTTAAACCGTGAAGTTAATAAAGCAGCAAACTTTTTCAGACGCATCGGCATTAAAAAAGGTGATTTTGCAATGCTTATACTCAGAAGACACTATCAGTTCTGGATAAGCATATATGCACTCCACAAAATCGGAGCAGTAGCAATTCCGGCAACTCATCTTCTGACAAAAAAGGACATCATATTCAGATGCGAAAGTGCCGAAGTCAAGATGATTATATGCTCAGATAAGGGCGAAGTGCGTGCTCATGTTGAGGAAAGTCTTTCGCAATGTCCAACAGTTGAAGCTTGTTGTATTCTTGGTGAAGAAAAACATGACGGATGGTATAACTTTGATCTTGAAATAAAAGATGAAAGTGACGTTTTTGAAAGACCGACAGATGACCAGAGAACTCACAACAATGATCCCATGCTTGTATATTTCACATCAGGCACAACAGGAAACCCCAAAATGGTTCTTCATCCGTTTACATATCCTTTAGGTCACATTTCCACAGGAAAATATTGGCATAATGTTGTTGATGACGGTCTGCATCTCACAGTTGCAGATACTGGATGGGCAAAATGCTCATGGGGAAAACTCTATGGTCAGTTTATTGCCGGAACTGCTCAGTTTGTATATGACTACAGTGACAAATTTGTTCCCACAGACCTTCTTGATATGATAGTTAAATACAGAATTACAACATTCTGTGCACCCCCGACAATATACCGTTTCTTCATTAAATCCGACATGAAGAAATATGATCTTTCTTCACTCAGACACATTTCAACAGCGGGCGAAGCCCTTAATCCTGAAGTTTTCAATCAGATATATGCCGCAACCGGGCTTAAAGTTTATGAAGGTTTTGGTCAGACAGAATCTCCCATACTCCTTGGCACATATATGTGGGATACTCCCAAACCCGGATCAATGGGAAGACCTGCCGCAGGATTTAAAGCAGTGCTTTTGCGTGATGATTTTTCAGTTTGCGAACCCGGTGAAATAGGTCAGATTGGTTTTGACATAACAGAAGGAAAACCTCTCGGTGTTCTTGATTGTTACTATAAAGATCAGGAAAAAACCGATTCTGTTTTCACTCACGGTTATTATCTCACAGGCGACCTTGCATGGTGCGATGAAGATGGATTCTATTGGTATGTTGGAAGAGCAGATGACGTTATCAAAAGTTCCGGATACCGCATAGGACCTTTTGAAGTTGAAAGTGCTCTTATGGAGCATCCTGCAGTATTCGAAACTGCAATTACCGCAGTCCCCGATGAAATCAGAGGTCAGGTTGTAAAGGCTACAATCGTTCTTGCAAAAGGATATAAGGCATCTGATGAACTGAAAAAAGAACTTCAAAACCATGTTAAAAAGACAACAGCACCCTATAAATATCCGAGAATCATTGATTTTGTTGATGAACTTCCAAAGACAATTTCCGGAAAAATCAAGCGTGCTCAGTTAAGAGACGAAGACAAAAATAAAACACAGAATAAATAAAACTCTGAAAAAAAAGACCTTTATATTAAAAAATAAGGTCTTTTTTGTTTAATTTTATGTCATTTTTCCCTTGCATTATGTTTTATTTTGATATATAATTATATGATGTATGAATATAAATAATTTCTTTAGATAAACAGGAGGTTTTTATGAGAAACGTATATGATGTTCTTAAAGAGAGAGGCCTGATTGCACAGGTGACTCACGAAGAAGAAATAAGAGAACTTCTCGGAAATGAAAAAGTAACTTTCTATATCGGTTTTGACCCCACTGCAGACAGTCTCCACGTTGGTCACTTTTTGCAGATGGTGGTAATGCGCCATATGCAGATGCACGGTCATAGACCCATCGCTCTTGTAGGTGGAGGTACAGGTCATATCGGTGATCCTTCGGGACGTACAGATATGCGTCAGATGATGACAGAAGATGTTATCAATCACAACTGTGAATGTTTCAAAAAACAACTTTCAAGCGTAATTGACTTTTCTGACGGAAAAGCAATTATGGTAAACAATGCAGACTGGCTTTTGAAACTTAACTATGTAGACTTTTTAAGAGATATCGGTTCATGTTTCTCTGTTAATAAAATGCTCACAGCGGAGTGTTTCAAACAAAGACTTGAAAAAGGTCTTTCATTCCTTGAATTCAACTATATGCTTATGCAAAGTTATGACTTCCTTATGCTCTCAAGAGAATACGGATGTAAGATAGAACTTGGCGGAGATGATCAGTGGAGTAACATTCTTGGCGGTATAGACCTTTGCCGCAGAAAAGATCAGAAACAGGTTTACGGAATGACCTTCACACTTCTCACAAACAGCGAAGGAAAGAAAATGGGTAAAACCCAGAGTGGAGCACTTTGGCTTGATCCTGAAAAAACATCGCCATATGATTTCTATCAGTACTGGGTAAATGTGGATGATGCAGACGTTATAAAATGTCTTAAACTTCTCACATTCCTTCCCTTGGAAGAAATTGAAAAAATGGCTGAATATAAAGATGCTGAAATCAACAAGGCGAAAAAAGTTCTTGCATATGAAGTTACAAAACTTGTTCACGGAGAGGAAGAGGCTGAAAAAGCAAAAGCAGCAGCCGAGGCAGTTTTTGGTTCAGGTGCAAGTTCTGAAAATATGCCCACAACTGAAATTGATGCATCAGAAATCTCCACTCTCTCGCTTCTTGACTGCATGGTAAAAGCGGAGATAATCGCATCAAAAGGAGAGGGAAGAAGACTTATTCAGCAGGGCGGAGTAAGTCTTAACGGAAATAAAATTACAGATGTTAATTATATGCTTTCCGATGCAGATTTTGAATCAGGCGAAGCAGTAATCAAAAAAGGAAAAAAGGTATTTCACAGAGTTTTAGTGAAATAATATTCGGAGGGTTCCAAAATGAAATATCAAAGTACCAGAAATAAAAGCATATGTGTTGATTCTGCATGGGCGATCAAAAACGGAATTTCACCCGAAGGTGGTCTTTATGTACCAACTCAGATTCCACAGGTGACTTTGGATGATATAGAAAATTACAGCCGTCTTTCCTACAAGGAAAGAGCATCAGAAATTCTCGGGCTTTACCTTACAGACTACACAAAAGAAGAACTTGATTTTTGTGCTGAAAATGCATATCTTCCCGAAAAATTCGGTTCTGAAAACACGGCACCCGTTGCTTCTCTTACAGATACATTAAACATCCTTGAACTCTGGCACGGCCCAACTTGTGCTTTTAAGGATATGGCACTTCAGATACTTCCGTATCTTCTGAAAAAAGCCATAGAAAAAACAGGCGAAGATAATCAGGTTGTTATTCTTGTTGCAACATCCGGTGACACCGGAAAGGCAGCCCTTGAAGGATTCAAAGATGTAGAGGGAACAAAAATTCAGGTTTTCTATCCTGTAGACGGTGTATCAAAAATTCAGAAACTTCAGATGACCACTCAGTCGGGTGCAAACGTGAGTGTTTGTGCAGTTAAAGGTAACTTTGACGATGCACAGACAGGTGTAAAGAAAATTTTTACAGATGAAGAATACAAAAAAGCACTTTCTGAAAAGGGATATACCCTTTCTTCTGCAAACTCTATCAACTGGGGAAGACTTGCACCTCAGATTGTATATTATTTTTCTGCATATTGTGATCTTTTGAAGGAAGGAAAGATTTCAAAGGGTGAAAAAATAAATATCGTGGTTCCTACAGGAAACTTTGGAAACATTCTTGCGGCATACTATGCAAAGTCTATGGGGCTTCCTGTGGGCAAACTCATTTGTGCTTCAAACAGTAACAACGTTTTAACAGATTTTATAACCACAGGTACATATGACAGAAACAGAAATTTCTATACCACCGTTTCTCCATCAATGGATATTCTCATTTCAAGTAACCTTGAAAGACTTTTGTATCACATTTCAGGCGGAGATGATGCACTTGTTGCACAGTATATGAGCCTTCTTTCCAAAGAAGGAAAATATACCGTGAATGAAGATATCAAAAAACAGATTTCCGACCTTTTCTATGGTGGATGCTGTGACGATAATGAAACTGCAAAAACAATTTCAAAGTATTTTGAAAAATTCTCATATGTTGCAGATACTCACACTGCCGTTGCGCTTAATGTGTATGAAAAATATGTTGAAGAAACAAAAGATGAAACAGTAACAGTAATTGCTTCAACTGCCAATCCTTTCAAATTCAATCAGGCGGTAATATCTGCAATATCACCTGAAACAAGTTTTGACAAAGTTGATGAATTTGAACTTCTTGACATTCTTTCAGAAAAAGGAAACATAGAAATTCCGACAGCACTTTCAGAACTCAAAACCAAAGAGGTTCGTTTCACAACTGTTTGTGAAAAAGAAAATATGCGTGATAACACCGATAAATTTCTTGACTGATAGGGAGTTTACAAATGAAAGATAAATCTCTTGCAGTAATAATTGTTGCAGGCGGCACAGGCTCCAGAATGGGCTCAGATGTGCCAAAACAGTTTCTTGAAATTGACGGAAAAGAAATAATTGAATATACCATAGATGCATTTGTTGAAAGCGGCATTGCAGATAAGATATATGTTGTATGCCACGAAGATTATATTTCTCATATGGAATCAATTATAAAAAATTCATCTTTAACAGTCCCTTTTGAGATTGTAAAAGGCGGGAATAACCGCCAGATGTCAGTTTTTAACGGACTTAAAAATGCACAGGAATATAAATATGTTATGATTCATGACGCCGTAAGATGTTGCATAACAAAAGAAGAAATAAAAAATCTGTATGGTGAACTTTTGAAAAACGGTTCCTGTGCACTTGGAGTTAAAGTCAAAGATACCATAAAGGTCGTAAATTCTGCAGATGAAATAGTAGAGACACCCGACAGAAGATATCTTGTACAGATTCAGACTCCTCAGGCTTTTGAAACAAAAGAGATTACTAAAGCCCACGAAAATGCTCTCGAATCAGGAATAGATGCAACTGATGACTGTGGACTTTTAGAGTCTATGGGACAAAGGATTAATGTTGTTTACGGGAGTTATAATAATATAAAGATTACAACCCCTGAAGATATGCTTATTGCAAAAGAAATATTGAAAAGGCAGTGATATGTTATGAGAGTTGGCTTTGGATATGATGTTCACCGCTTTTCACCGGGGAGAAAACTAATTCTCGGTGGAGTAGACATTCCATATGAACTCGGTCTTTTAGGTCACTCAGATGCAGATGTTTTGCTTCATGCTGTTATGGATTCACTTCTTGGTGCCGCAGCCCTCGGAGATATCGGAAAGCATTTTCCCGATACTGATATGGAATATAAAGATGCAGACAGTATGCTTCTTTTGAAAAAGGTAGCATCATTAATTAAGAAATCAGGATATGAAATAGTCAATCTGGATGCCTGCATTGTGGCACAAAAACCTAAAATTTCACCATACAGAGAACAAATGGTAAAAAACATTGCAAAGTGCCTGAATATTGAAGCAACTAAAATTAATGTAAAAGCAACCACAACAGAAAAACTTGGCTTTGAGGGGAGAAAAGAAGGAATTTCATCTCATTGCATTTGTTTATTAAGAGAGGAAGAAGAAAAATGTTAACAGACATTCAGATTGCACAAAGTGCAAAAATGGAACACATCGGAAAAATTGCTGAAAAGATCGGACTTTCAGAAAATGATATTGATTTTTACGGCAAGTATAAAGCAAAGGTAACTCCCGACGCAATCAAAAAATTTGAAAATAACAAAGACGGAAAACTTGTCCTTGTAACAGCGATAAATCCAACACCCGCAGGTGAGGGAAAAACAACCACAACCGTCGGTATCGGACAGGCAATGGGGATTCTTGGGAAAAATGCTGTCATTGCTCTCAGAGAACCTTCTCTCGGACCTGTTATGGGAGTTAAAGGAGGAGCTGCCGGAGGCGGATATGCTCAGGTTGTTCCCATGGAGGATATCAACCTTCATTTCACAGGTGATATGCACGCCATAACAAGCGCCCATAATCTTCTTGCGGCACTTCTTGATAATCACATAAAACAGGGAAATGAACTTAATATCGATGTAACTTCAATTGTTTTCAAACGTGTTCTTGATATGAATGACAGAGCCTTAAGAAATATTGTTGTTGGGCTTGGCGGAAAAATTAACGGTGTGCCCAGAGAAGATGGATTTATGATTACTGTTGCATCAGAAGTTATGGCAATTCTTTGTCTTGCAACAGATTTCACAGACCTTAAAGAAAGACTTGGCAAAATTATTGTTGCGTATGATAATGACGGTAATCCCGTTACTGCAAAAATGTTAAATGCCCAGGGAGCAATGGCACTTCTTCTAAAAGATGCCATAAACCCAAATCTTGTGCAAACTCTTGAAAACACTCCCTGCTTTATGCATGGAGGACCTTTTGCAAATATCGCTCACGGATGCAACAGCATAAGAGCAACAAAACTTGCTCTCAAACTTGCCGACTATGTTATCACAGAAGCAGGTTTTGGTGCAGACCTTGGTGCTGAAAAATTCCTCGACATCAAATGCCGCGCAGGAAACCTCAGACCTGATGCAATTGTAATTGTTGCAACTGTTCGTGCTCTTAAATATAACGGCGGTATTCCCAAAGCGGAACTCAAAGGCGAAAATGTCGATGCACTTAAAAAGGGAATAGTAAACCTTGGTAGACACATTGACAATATGAAAAAGTATAACGTTCCCGTAATTGTTGCAATAAACGCTTTTGACACAGACACCGAAGATGAAAAGAATGTCATAAAAGAATATTGCGACTCATTAGGTGTAAAGGCATGCTTCTCTGATGTTTTTGCAAAAGGCGGCGAAGGCGGGCTTGATCTTGCAAAGACAATCTGCGAAACAGTTGATGCAGGTGAATCTGAGTTTAAACCCATATATGATGAAAAACTTTCAATCAAAGAAAAGATAGATATAATTGCAAAAGAAATATACGGTGCAAATTCAGTACTCTATACTTCTAAAGCAAACAAAAAAATTGCAAAACTTGAACAACTCGGACTTGACAAAGTTCCTGTATGTATGGCAAAAACACAATATTCTCTTTCAGACGATCCCGCACTTTTAGGTGCCCCCGAAGGATTTGACATCACAGTAAGAGATGTTAACATTTCAAACGGAGCAGGATTTGTGGTTGCACTCACCGGAGATATTATGACAATGCCCGGACTTCCCAAAGTTCCTGCAGCAAATAATATAGATGTTACAGAAGACGGAGAGATTATTGGATTGTTCTGATCATGTCGGAGGAATTATGAAATTCATATCAAAATCCTATGAAGAAACAATAAATATAGCAAAGGATTTTGCAAAAAATCTTGAAGATGGAAGCCTTGTTACACTTGACGGTGACCTTGGTGCAGGTAAAACTGCATTCACATCAGGTCTTGTAAGCGTTCTTTCACCAAAGACAACTGTCACAAGTCCCACATTTACCATAGTAAATGAATATCACGGCGGTAAAATCCCGGTATTTCATTTTGATGTATACAGACTGACATCCATGGATGATTTGTATGATATCGGATGGAATGATTATGTGAATCGTCGGGGGATAATCATAATGGAATGGGCATCGGTTGTAAAGGACGAAATTGATTGTCCGTACATTGAGATTAACATAGCAAGGAAACCGGAAATGGGCGAAAATGTCAGAGAAATAAATATAGATTACAGAGGGGAAAACAAATGATAGTTCTTGCAATGGACACTTCATCGGTCAATGCAACCGTTGCTGTCTGCAATGAAAATAAAATACTTGGTGAATATACCATAAGCAGCGAAAGAGCACATTCGCAGATGATAATGCCAATGCTTGAAAGCATGCTTTCATCCCTTTCCATGACTGTGAAAGATGTTGATGTGTTTGCAGTATGTCTTGGTCCCGGCTCATTTACCGGTGTTAGAATCGGAATGGCGGCAATGAAAACTTTGGCACAGACTCTTTCCAAACCCATTGTAGGAATCTCTGCAACAGAATCTGTCGCGGCGTCGTTTCCCTTCAGTGATAAATATATTTGCCCGATTTTTGATGCCAGAAGAAATGATGTGTACAATGCCATATACCTGAATGGCAAAAAGGTGACAGAAGACAGAATAATAGATTTTGATGATCTCATAAGAGAAGTGAAAGATAAAGAGGTTATTTTTACTGGAGATGCCACTTTAAAATACAGACAGGTAATAGAAGATATGGACAATCCCAACTGGCAGATTGCTCCAATGAATCTTTCAATGCAAAGAGCATCATCAGTTGCATCTGTTGCATTGGAAAGAGCAAAGGAAAACAAATTTGACAATTTGTACGAATTGTCACCAATATACATAAGATTATCTCAGGCAGAACGTGAATATAATCTGGCACACGGCATATCTGCCACAATATAAAACGGAGGTTATACAAATGATAGCAATCGGAAGTGACCACGGTGGTTTTGAACTCAAAAATATTTTAATTGATTATCTCAAAGAAAATGGATATGATTACAAGGATTTCGGATGTTATGATACAAAATCCATTGACTATCCCGATATTGCAAAACTTGTTTGCTCTGAGGTGTCATCAGGAAATGCAGACCTTGGCATACTTGTTTGCGGAACAGGAATCGGAATGAATATGTGCGCCAATAAACACAAGGGCATCCGTGCTGCACAGTGCAGTGACACATTCAGTGCTAAAATGACAAGACAGCATAACAATGCAAATGTTCTTACCCTTGGCGGAAGAGTCATTGGACCTGAACTTGCAAAAGAGATTGTGCGTGAATTTTTGACAAACGAATTTCTTGGTGGAAGACATGAGACAAGAGTTAACAAAATGATGTCTCTTGAAGAGGTTTAATTATGATTGAAGCGTTAGAGGCATATCTTGCAGGTATAAATAAAGAACTTGCAGTTTTTATAATTTCCATGATACCAATAGTGGAACTTAGAGGAGCCATACCATTTGGAGTGGCTTTGGGACTTGAGTGGCATGTGGCATATATTCTCGGTGTTTTAGGCAACATATTGCCGGTACCGTTTATCATATTCTTGTTCAGACCGATAATTGAGTATATGGAAAAGACAAAACTGTTCGGAAACCTTGCATCAAAACTCAAACACAGAACAAAATCAAAAATGTCGGATATGAACAAGAAGAACAAATATAAACTTCTCGGTCTTTTCATATTCGTTGCAGTTCCGCTTCCGGGAACAGGTGCATGGACAGGCTCTGCAATTGCGGCACTTATGAAAATGAGAGTCAAACATTCGTTTTTGGTAATTACCACAGGGGTTATGTCGGCAGGTGTGATTATGCTTGCAGTGTCCAAAATCGGTGAGTGGATAATTGGTATTATATAACATACGGAGGAATAATTATGAGCAGAAAGTTATTTACATCAGAATCAGTAACTGAAGGACATCCCGATAAAATCTGTGATCAGATTTCAGATGCTGTTTTGGATGCCATAATAAAAGAAGATCCCATGGCGAGAGTTGCCTGTGAAACTGCGGTAACAACAGGTATGATAATGATAATGGGAGAGATTTCTGCAAATTGCAGTATCAACTTTGCAGAAGTTGCAAGAAAAACAGTTGAGAGGATAGGATATGACAGAGCAAAATTCGGATTTGACTGTCACACTTGCGGCGTAATCACCAGTATAGATAAGCAGTCTGATGATATTGCCCTTGGTGTTGATAAATCCTACGAAGCAAAGAGAGCTTCAAACAACGAGGAAGATAATGGCGCAGGAGACCAGGGTATGATGTTTGGGTTTGCCTGTGACGAAACTCCTGAACTTATGCCAATGCCCATCTCTCTTGCCCATAA
>SVJK01000002.1 GCA_015069015.1 Oscillospiraceae bacterium | reverse complement strand
TGAGTAAAAATACTTGCTTGCAAGGGTATTTTTACGAAGCCGTCAATGACACAGGTGTGCCAAGGCACACAAACGGTGAAGCCGTAAAGACTTGCGACAGCAAGGATTACTGTGTTCATTATACCATAAGTATTTATGAATGTCGACACAGTTTATGAATATGGTTTTCAGTCCATGTTCAGTACTTTTAATAAACCAAATACAAAAAGACATCATTCTTATGATTATTTACACAAAAAACCGTTGACTCCCCTTTGGGAATCAACGGTTTTTTTAAATAAGCGCGCCGCAGAGAATTCGAATCCCTGACCTTCTGATCCGTAGTCAGACGCTCTATCCAGCTGAGCTAGCGGCGCATATCAGCAACAGATGATATTATAGCACAAGAAAATAATAAAATCAAGTGTTTTTTGAAAATATATGGATTTTATGAAAAATTTGTGTATGGGATTATTAAACTTTTGTTGTTTACATATAATAGTATTGTTTTTAATCTTGACAAATACAAATCTTTTGTGTTAAACTGTCTACAAATCCGGGGAGCTTGTGCAAGCAGGCTGAGAGGGAATATGGTGCTATTCCGACCCGTAAACCTGATTTGGGTAATGCCAACGTAGGAAAAATATTATTGTTTTCAGGCATACCTTTTTGGGTATGCTTTTTTTGGCTCCCAAACATCTTAAATTTTTTAAGGAGATGTTTTGTATGAAAACAAAGAAAATCGTCACTTCTGCTATGCTTATTGCTTTTGCACTGATTCTGTCATTTGTGCAGATTTTTGTCCTGCCATTTGGTGGTTCGATAACGCTTGTGTCAATGCTCCCGGTAATTCTCGCCGGGTATCTTTTCGGAACGAAAACCGGTCTTATTGCCGCATTTGCATACTCTGTGCTTCAGATGATTGCCGGCTTTGGCACTGTGTCGGCTTTTTTCCTTCCCGGAGACAGTCAAATGGCACCATTCGCGGCAATTAGCATATGCCTTATAGACTATGTTTTTGCATACACCGTTCTCGGCCTGGGCGGCGTGTTCAGACCCTATTGCAAGAAAGAGATTTCTTCTATGGTTCTGGGGGTGTTTCTTACAATCACATTAAGATATATCATGCACATTATTTCAGGGTATATTTTCTTCGGACAGTGGGCCGAATGGTTCTTTTCCGACTCAACAGGTCTTTCACAAATTACTGTTTTCAAAGGGTTTTGCGACTGGGTAATGAACAATCTTTCGGGTAATGGTCTGGCATTGGTATATTCTGTTACATACAACGGTGCTTATATGATTCCGGAACTCATAATTACATTGGCTGTAACCCCAATTGTATTCAAAGCCATCAGAAAAGCTATGTAAAATAGCATATAAGCAGTTACTTAAAAACACACACCTGAAACAGGTTTGTATACTAACGTTAAGAAACTCAAAAGGGAACACAAAAAGTTCAGAATTGGTATTCCGAACTTTTTGTGTTCCCTTTATCTGATTATATCAGAAACATTCTTTTAGTATTTCATAAATTTCATCACATTCTACCATTTTATATCCTCCACCGGGATAGGTTGAATATGCTATTTCTTTTAAAGTGTCCTCTTTTGCTCCAATGTCTCTTAAGCGTGTGGGAATTCCTATTTCTTCTATGAATGCTTTAAGAGATTCAATTCCTGCAAGTGCCACTTCTTCATCTGTTTTGCCATCGGTGGCAACATTCCAGATTTCCTTTGCAAAGCGGACAAATTTTGCAAGACCGTATTTGTAGATGTGCTTATAATACGGAATTGACACAATTGCAAGTCCTACACCGTGGGGGCAGTCTGTGTATGCACCCACCTGATGCTCAATGTTATGAACTTCCCAGTCCTGCTCTTTTGAAACCCCTGCAATGTAGTTAAGACCGAGTGTTGCGCACCACATAATGTTACTTCTTGCCTCATAGTCCTGAGGGTTTTTGAGGGCTTTTCTTGTACTTGTGATTAATGATTTCATAACTCCCTCTATCACATAATCACTTGTGTTGTCATCATCACCTGAAAAATACTGTTCCATAAGATGTGAAAAAATGTCATACACACCGCTTACCATCTGAATTTTGGGTACTGAATAGGTAAGTTCGGGATTGAGTATGGAAAATTTCGGATAGGCTTCAGGAGAAAATACTCTGCCCACCTTCAGCATCTCATCTTCGTTTGTTATAACAGAACCGCCGTTCATTTCAGATGCAGTTCCCGTCATTGTGAGAATTGAACCGACAGGCACAATTTTGTTGTCAACTTCCTTAAAATCTATCCAATATTTCTGCCATGGATCATCTTTACAATAGGCAGACACTGAAATTCCCTTTGCACAGTCAATTACAGAGCCTCCGCCGACTGCCAGAATCAGGTCAATATTGTTTTCTCTTACAAGTTTTGCTCCATCCATCATCTGAGCATATGTGGGATTGGATTTTATTCCCGAAAGTTCAGTAACAGATTTGCCTGTGTTATTAAGAGCATTTATAACTTTGTCATAAAGACCTATTTTCTTTATGGATTCCTTTCCATATACCAAAAGAATATTCTTTCCGTAGTTTTTAAGTTCTGTTTCAAGACTGTCCATAGCAGTCTTGCCAAAGTATATTTTCGTTGGATTCCAATAATTAAAATCAATATTCATATTATATCACCTTCCTATAATTTAAATAAATATTCGCCGGGACAAACTTTTTCATTGTGTGTCCCGATTTTGATTTGTGCACATTGGGAAAGTTTTACCTTTACATCTTTCCCCTTTCTTTCAACTGTTATTCCCCTGTGAGTCACCTTAACATATTCAACATCCTTCAGATATACGGGAGATATTACAAGACCATCATCTGTGAACTTTATTCCACCGAGATATCTGTAGAACCAATTATCCACCTCGCTAAACATATGATGATTCTGTGAAAAACTCATATCCCATCTTTCACAAAGTGTTGTCATACCGTTGATTATCCAATTAGCATAACTTGGGAACGATGGATTTGTCACCATTTTATAGAGAACTTCTTCATACCCGTGTTCAGAAAGAGCACTAAAAATCCATTTTGTGCCAAGAATTCCGCAATCAATATGATAATCGTTATCTTCCACAAGTTTTGCAAGTTTTGATGCATATTCTTCTTTTTTATCATCATCAAAAAGTCCGTTATATATTCCGCAGGCAAAAAATGTCTGATAAGAGTGATAGGTATCGTCTTTTGCAAATTTTGAATTCCACTCATTTCTGATATTCTTTGCAAGTTCTCCCCAACACGAATAGTCTCTCCCTGTGAGTTTTGCCATTTTTTCCATTGCTACAGAATCTGCATAGAAAAACGCTGTGTCTGTGATAATTGTCGGACACATATGTTCAGGGCGTACGGGACACCAATCACCAAGTCCGAAGTTTACAAGATAATTATCTGACATTGATTGGATATATCCCATATATTTCTCCATTGCATCCCACATATATTCAATGAGTTCTGTGCTTTTGGTGTGTAGGTAGTGCTTATATGGAATAAGAATTATGCAACTATCCCATGCAGGACCTGAACCCCAATTATATCCAAAACCTGCAGTCGGCACAATTCCCGGAAGTTGACCTGATGGTCTTTGTGCAACTTTGAAGTCCCCAAGCCATTTTTTGTAGGCTGTTGTCATTTCAAAATTCATAAGAGACTGATCTAAAGAGCAAAGGGCATCACCTGTCCAGCCATTTTGTTCTCTGTGAGGACAATCTGTAGGGAAACCAACAAAATTTGACCGTGTGGAACGAACTGATGCAGAATGTATCTTTTCAAGCATCTTATCACTGCACTCAAAACTTCCAATCATTTCAAGGTCGGAACAAATAAACTCTGCAACAATTTCCATGTCAGCGGGAGCATTATCAACTCTCACATACCTGAATCCATGATAACAAAATACAGGAGCATATTCATCTTCTTCCCCCGAACATATTACTATGTTTTTATTTAATACAGGCATATTATATTTTACAAGATACATATTATTTGAACTATCGATGTTATCATCATCCACAATCTCATAATATCCAAATGTGACCTTTCTGCCCTTTTCTCCCCTCATCTTAACCTTTATTCTTCCGCTGATATTTACACCAAAATCATATACGCCGTCTTTATATCCTACAGGAGATATGGTTTCAACAACTCTTACGGGCACAGTATCCTCTCCCGAAAGTTCTCCTCCCGGCGAAAAGGTTATTGAACTGTTTTTCCAGGATGTATCGTCAAAATCACAAAGGCTGTATCCGTCATTTCGAAAAGATGCATCATAGATTTCGCCCTGACGCACATGATTGAAAACACAAGGGCCAAAATTTGATTTCCAACTTTCATCGGTAACAATCACATCCTCTGACATATCTATATACTCTGCTCTGATTTCTGCTATAAGTTTAGGGGTATGTTTCCACGATGCAACATTATCTTTCCATGTTGGCAGATTGTCATTATAATATCCGTTACCAACATGAACACCTATTGCATTTTCACCCGGCCTTACAAAATCTGTTATATCATATGTCTGATATATCACCTTTTTATCATATTGGGTGTACGGAGTCGTCAGAAGGTTATCTGTTATTCTTTCACCGTTGACAAAACACTCACCAAAACCAAGAGCACATATGCTTAAGATTACTTTTTCAATTGAATTTTTCAAATGAAAATTTCTTCTGAAAAGAATACTTTTTTCCTCATTTGGAAATTGAGAATCAGAATCATAGGCTTCATAAACTATTTTAATCCATTTTGAATTTTCAAACATTTTATCACCAACTATATTTAAAAGTGTCAGTATCATTACGGATACTGACACTTTTCAGATTACTTATTAATATTTGATATTACCAATAACTCTTCCAGGGAGTTGTTGCTCTTACAATTGCTTCGATGAGGTAATAGTCACCATAGGGTTCACAAACTTCACCAACACCCTGAGGAAGTGCATCTGTTACACGCTCCAGGAGACCTTCTTCGCCTCTGTCTGAAGAAACATAGCATGTCTCGATGATATATTTAAGCATTTTCTTTGCTTTTTCTATGTATCCTTTGAGTTTTTCATCTTCAGGTGATACAAACTGTGCCATTTCCATAACACCACAGCAAACAATGATACCTGCAGATGCATCTCTTTCAACATCACCTTCTCTGAAGTGGAAATCCCAGTATGGGAGAAGATCTTCGGGATCGAGAGGCATATTGTCAAAGAAGAAGTCAATAACTCTGCAGAAATTCTTATACATTTCAGGATCTCTGGTGTAACCATATGCAATAGCAAGACCGTATACAATCCAGGAATGTCCCCTTGTCCAGCAGGAATCATCAGAATATCCCTGCCATGTAAAACCTTTTACAGGGCCGCATGTTGCCTTGTCCATGAGGAAGTGATGGAAAGATGAACCATCTTCACGAACCATATATTTCATGGTTGTATTGAGATGTTTGAGTGCTCTTTCAGCATACATTGGCTCTCCTGTTTCTTCTGTTGCCCAGAAAAGAAGAGGAAGATTAAGCATTGTGTCTGCAATGAACTTATATGCTTTTGGATCAATTTCTTCTCCTGCGGATTGAATGAATTCACCTTTTGGGCGGAAACGTCTTGAAAGTGACCATGCAGCAATTTTTGCAGCTTTGAGTGCTGTTTCATTTCCTGTGAGTTTGTATGCTGAAACACATGAGGGTGTATAGAGGAAACCTATGTCGTGATGGAAGTCGAGCATATAGTTGTTGAAGGCTCTGTTATACATGTCTTCAACATACTTTTCACCAAGTTCACGATAGGATTCGTCACCTGTCATTTCATAGGCAAGCCAGAGTTGACCGGGCCAGAACCCTTGTGTCCATGGGTCTCTTGCACCATCTGTTTCATTATATACACCATCTTTATATACCTGAACGGGGTAGGTTTTACCATTGAATCTCTTCATTTTTCTTTTTACTGTTATTAAGGCGTCTTCAAGGGTGTCACGAAGGAATTTTTCAAATTCGGGATCGCCCTGGGCAAGTAAGAAGCCGCTTCTGTCGTTGTTTTTCATAATATCCTCCTCAGAATATGAAATATTTTCTTTAGTTTATCAAGGCAAAGCCCTGTTGTCAATAGATTTTGAAATTTTTTAAGCAATAAATTAATTAATTGACAAAAACTGCATTGAAAAAGAGAAAATCAGCAAAATCTGATGCTTTGTTACTTTTTTAACATAGAGACAACAAGGCTGATTATTGCAATTGATGCAATAATCAGCCTTGTGTATTGATTCATTTTAAAACTGAATACAAAATTTATATCAGATGTTTTTTCATTACCAGTAACTCTTCCATGGTGTGATTGCTCTTATAAGTGCTTCAATGAAGAAATAGTCACCATATGGCTCACAAACTTCACCTACACCCTGAGGAAGTGCATCTGTAATATGTTCGAGAATTCCTTCTTCTCCTCTTTCCGAACGAACATGGCATCTTTCAATAATGTTTTTAAGCATTTTCTTGGCTTTTTCTATGTAGCCTTTGAGTTTTTCATCTTCAGGTGATACAAACTGTGCCATTTCCATAATACCGCAACAAACAATGATACCTGCGGATGCGTCTCTTTCAACATCCCCTTCTCTGAAGTGGAAATCCCAGTATGGAACAAGATCTTCAGGATCAAGAGGCATATTGTTGAGGAAGAAGTCTGTTACTCTGCAGAAATTCTTGTATATTTCAGGATCTTTTGTGTATCCGTATGCAATTGCAAGACCGTATACAATCCATGAATGTCCTCTTGTCCAGCAGGAGTCATCAGAATATCCCTGCCATGTGAATCCTTTTACAGGTTCGCCTGTTGCTCTGTCCATTCTGAAATGGTGGAAAGATGAGCCGTCTTCACGAACCATATATTTCATGGTTGTGTTGAGATGTTTGAGTGCTCTTTCAGCATACATTGGCTCACCTGTTTCTTCTGTTGCCCAGAAAAGAAGAGGAAGATTGAGCATTGTATCAGCAATAAACTTATATGAATTTTCATCAAATTCATTACCTATTGATTGAATAAATTCACCTTTTGGACGGAAACGTCTTGAAAGTGACCATGCAGCAATTTTGGCTGCTCTCAGAGCTGTTTCGTTGCCGGTGAGTTTATAGGCAGATACGCAGGATGGTGTGTAGAGAAATCCGATGTCGTGGTGGAAATCGAGCATATAGTTGTTATATGCTCTGTCAAACATATGTCCAACATATTTTTCAGCAATTTCTCTGTAATATTCATCGCCTGTCATTTCATATGCAAGCCATAACTGACCGGGCCAGAACCCTTGAGTCCAGCAGTCTCTTGCTCCGTCTGTTTCATCATATACACCGTTTTTATATACCTGAACGGGATAGTTGTTATTACCGTTGAATCTTTTTGTGTTTCTTTTAACTGTTTTGAGAGCGTCATCAAGGGTTTCACGAACAAGTTTTTCAAGTTCGGGTTCGCCTTTAGTGAGTAAAAAACCGCTTCTGTCGTTGTTTTTCATAATATCCTCCTTAGAATTGGATCATTTACTTTAGTTTACCAACCTATGGCGTGGTTGTCAACAGATTTTCTGCTTTTTGAACGATAAATACACTAATTATGTTAAATTAGGTTTTATATTCTTTCTTCAAGTTCTTTTGAAAGTTCTTCATATCCCGGTTTTCCGAGGAGTGCAAACATATTTTTCTTATATGCTTCAACTCCGGGCTGGTCAAAGGGATTGACACCGAGAATGTATCCGCTGATTGCACACGCCTTTTCAAAGAAATATACAAGGTTTCCAAAATAATATGGTGTGATTTCAGGAATACTTATTATCATATTTGGTGCATTTCCGTCGGTATGAGCAAGAAGCGTTCCGAGAAATGCTTTTGTATTTACTTCACTGACATTCATTCCTGCAAGGAAATTGAGTCCGTCAACGTTATCCTCATCAAAGGGGAATTCAAGGTCTTTTTTAGGTTTTTCAACATTTAAAACTGTTTCAAAAAGAATTCTTGAACCGTCCTGAATATACTGTCCCATTGAATGGAGGTCTGTTGAAAAACTTACGGATGCGGGGAAAATTCCTCTGTTATCTTTTCCTTCACTTTCACCGTAGAGTTGTTTCCACCATTCGGAAAAATATGTGAGGCTGGGTTCATAGTTTACCATAAGTTCAACCATTTTCCCTTTGCGGTTTAAAATGTTTCTGCAAGCGGCGTACCTATAACAGATGTTTTCTTCATAGGGCTTTGAATATTCATCCATCGCATCCTGTGCGCCTTTCATCATCTCATCAATATCTATTCCCGCAGCGGCAATGGGAAGAAGACCAACGGCTGTAAGAACTGAAAATCTTCCGCCGACATCGTCGGGAATAACAAATGTTTCATACCCTTCTTTATCCGCAAAAGTTTTGAGTGCGCCTCTTGCTTTGTCTGTTGTTGCATATATTCTTTCTTTTGCACCGTCATTTCCATATTTTTCAATAAGCATTGAACGAAGAATTCTGAATGCAAGTGCAGGCTCGGTTGTTGTGCCTGATTTGGAGATAACATTAACACTGAAATCTTTATCTTTCACAAGTTCAATTACGTCAGCAAGATATGATGAACTGATGGAATTTCCTGCATATATGATTTTGGGCGTGTTTTTTCCTGCTGTGAGATTATAGAAAGAATCTGTGAGCATTTCAATCGCTGCTCTTGCACCAAGATATGAACCACCAATCCCAACTACCACAAGAACTTCTGAATCAGACTGTATCTTTTTTGCCGCCTTTTTTATGCGATCAAATTCTTCTTTGTCATAGTCTTTTGGTAGATTTACCCATCCGAGAAAATCATTACCTGGGCCTTTTTTTGAATCCAGAAGATTTACTGCTGAATCAACTATCGGTTTCATATTTGCAATTTCAGCATCAGATACAAAACCTTTTAATTTTGAAATGTCAAGTTTAATCATTGTCATACTCCTCCATATCATAAATTTTCTTCTTTTTTATCTCTTCCCATAAGTTCATCTGTTGCATCTTTGGGAGATTTGTTTTTATAAAGCACTTCATATGCTTTTTCCACAATGGGCATTTCCACATTATATTTTTTTGAAAGTTCATATGCCGCTGTGCAACTTTGAACACCTTCCACAACCATATGAACCTTCTCAAGAACTTCATCCAGTTTCATACCCTCACCAAGCATTATGCCTGCTCTTCTGTTTCGGGAATGCATACTTGTACAGGTAACTATCAGGTCACCTATTCCGCTTAAGCCATAAAATGTTTCAGGATTTGCCCCCATCGCCTCGCCAAGACGGGCAATTTCTTTTATGCCCCTTGTCATAAGTGCCGCCTTTGTATTATCGCCATATCCTATGCCGTCTATGATACCTGCGCAAAGAGCAATTATATTTTTAAGAGCGCCGCCAAGTTCAACACCAATCACATCTGAGCCTGTGTATACCCTGAAAGTTTCACTCATAAAAACATTCTGAATGTAGAGAGCACATTCTTTTTCCTCACATGCGGCTATGTTGGTTGTGGGAATTCCTCTTGCAACTTCTTCAGCATGAGAAGGGCCCGACATTACTGCAACTTTTGCATTTGGAATTTCTTCTTTTACAACATCACACAGAAGTTTCAGGCTTCCTTCTTCAATTCCTTTTGAAAGTATCACAATAATTGTTCCGTCTGTAATATGAGGACTCATTTGCTTTGCAGTCTGGCGAATCACCTTTGAGGGTGTTACCAAAACAACGAGGTCTTTGTCTTTCACACAGGAAATGTCCGATGTGAAATTAATTTCAGGACTGAGTTTCACTCCCGGAAGAAACGCCTTGTTTTCAAGGTCATTTTTCAAAAGATTACTCTCTTCTTCCTGCCATGACCAGAGTGTAACATCGTGTCCTTTTTTTATGAGATGTACTGCGGCGGCTGTTCCCCATCCGCCTGAGCCTATAATTGCAATTTTTTCTGACATAATAATACTCCTGTTATTCTATGTTATATTTCCAAAAGTTCGGAAAAATCGTATATGAAATGATCTGTGACATATTTAATTTCGTCTATACTGTCCTTTGATGATTCATCATATACACCGCAGACTTTCATACCTGCTGACTTTGCTGTTTTATCAGCATTGTAGTTATCATCCAGAAACAGAATATCACTAACTTCTCTGCCTATTTTCTCTGCAGCCATTTTATATATTTCAGGATCTGCTTTTGTGGTTTTAAAGTCGTCACATGACCACACATTATCAAACAAATCATATATACCTATTCTCTTGAGACAAGGATCAAGGGTGATATGAGGGCTTGCAGTTAAAACATTAAGGTGTGCTCCGTTTTCTTTTAGTTTTCTCAAAACCTCACACACATTATTCTTTGCAGGGATGGTGTTTGCGTAGTGATCAAACATTTTTCTTCCCATCTCGCCCACAAGTTCATCGAGAGTCATGGAAAGCCCGAGATTTATCATATATTTTGCCGTTCCCATAAGACCAAGAGGGGTTATGATTTTTACGATATCATCTTCATACTTTATGTTGTTTTCATCCAAAATGCCAAGCATAACAGAAACAAATACGGGCATGGAATCCACAAGTGTCCCGTCAAAATCAAAAAGAAAATATTTGTATTTCAAAAGATTCACCTCTGATGTTTATTTTTTTGACTTTATAAGTTTTGATTCGCATCCTTTAAAAAGTCTTATGATATTTGTTCTGTGTTTTACAACTGCAAGAATCGCCATCAAAAGAGAGCATATGAAAAAGGTGTCGTTTCCGTTTTCAAGCCACAATACAAATATGGGAAATGCAATACTTGCGATTACGGATGAAAGGGAAACATAGTTTGAGCAAATAAGAACTGCGGCAAACACCGCAACAAGAATCCAGCCAATTTCAGGACTAAGAGTAAAAACAACTGCAATTGATGTCATAATCCCCTTTCCGCCTCTGAAACCAAAATACAGAGGGAAAACGTGACCTATAACAACAAAAAGTCCCGCAGGGTATATGCACAAATCAGGTCTTTTGCAAAACTTTGCCATAAATGCGGCAAACAAAACCGCCAAAACACCTTTTAAAGCATCACCAATGACCACAAAAATCGCCGCTTTTTTTCCGAGAACTCTCAGGGTGTTTGTTGCGCCTGCATTTCCGCTTCCATGCTGTCTTATATCAGATGTGCCAAAGAGTTTTGACACAATTATGGAAGTGTTGACACTTCCCAGAAGATATGCCACTAAAGAACATATGAAAAAAGCAAGATAAGAATTCATAATATTATTCCTTTCCTCTTTCACGGATAATAAATCTTACCGGTGTTCCTTCCAGACCAAAGGTTTCCCTTATCTGATTCTCAATATATCTGATATATGAAAAGTGAGCAAGTTCTTTGTCGTTTACAAAGAGAATAAATGTGGGCGGTTTGGTCGAAGCCTGAGTAATATACATAATCTTCAAACGTCTGCCTTTGTCTGAAGGTGGCTGAACTTTTGTTATTGATTCATTTAAGATATCATTCAAAACGCCTGTTGAAATTCTCATTGCGTGTTGCTGGCTTACATATTCTATGAGTTCAAAAATCTTTCCGAGTCTGCTTCCTGTGAGAGCAGAAACAAAAGCAATGGGGGCATAGGTCATATATGCAAGACCGTTTTGCACATCTTTTCTGTAGTTTTCCATCGTGTTGGTTTCTTTTTCCACAAGGTCCCATTTGTTAACCACAACAATGCTTGCCTTACCCTGATTGTGGGCATATCCTGCAATTTTGGTATCCTGCTCGGTTACGCCTTCCTGAGCATCTATCAAAATCAGAACAACATCGCATCTGTCTATTGCGGCAAGGGAACGAACAACGCTGTATCTCTCTATCGCCTCGTCTATTTTTCCCCTTTTTCTCATTCCTGCAGTGTCTATGAAAACATATTTTTTGCCGTCACGTTCATAGGGAGTGTCTATGGCATCTCTTGTTGTTCCTGCAATATTTGAAACAATCACCCTGTTCTCTCCGAGAATTTTGTTTATGAGAGATGATTTTCCCACATTGGGTTTTCCGATTACTGCAACTTTTATTGCATCATCTTCTTCATCTTCGCCATCTTCAAAATCAACAAAACTGAAAAGTTTATCAAGAAGGTCTCCTGTTCCGAGACCGTGAGTTGAAGATATGGCAATGGGATCGTCGAGACCGAGATTATAAAACTCATAAAACTCCATGGGAACGTCACCGATGTTATCAACTTTGTTACACACAAGAACAACAGGTTTTCCCGATTTTGTGAGCATTGCGGCAACGTCTTTGTCAGATGATGTGAGTCCTGCTTTTACATCAACCATAAAGATTATGGCATCTGACATTTCTATGGCAATCTCTGCCTGACGGCGCATCTGTTCTAAGATTATATCATCATTTTGGGGTTCAATTCCGCCTGTATCAATGAGAACAAATTTTTTGGTGAGCCACTCACCCTCTGCATATATTCTGTCCCTTGTCACACCGGGGGTATCTTCCACTATGGAGATACGTTCACCGATTAATTTGTTGAACAAAGTGGATTTGCCCACATTTGGTCTTCCTACAATTGCAAATGTTGGTTTTTTCATATATCAACTCTCCTTTCCCCTCACATAACAAGAGCCTTCATAAATCCGCAACCTGTGTTTGGGGTTTTTATTACCCTTACACCAAGTTCTCTTTCCACATCCTCTAATGTTGTGTCATCAAGGAAGAGATCGGAGTCGGATTTAAACATACTCTCTGAAAGCATCAGGAAGTCTGTTTGTATTTTTCCTTTTAACTGTTTTATTATGTCACTTCCGCACAGAAGTCCTGTTACTGTGATTTCCTCACCGAAAAAGTCATTTTGTATCTTTTCGACGGTGACTTTCACATTTGGAAGTTTTTCTTTTATTTTTTCCACACATTCACATATAAAATCATATGCAATAAATGATGTGGCAATTGTTTTTGGAGTAAATGCAAAATTTTCATATTCATCTGCATAATTTAATTCTTCGTCTATTTCCTCTCTGAGTGAAGCAATGAGTCCCACACCGTTTTCTATCTGAGGAAATTCCTCATAGTGTTCATAGGGCGGAATTTCATATCCTGCACTTATATAAAACTCATCTGCAAGATATACCAGAGAAGTGTCAAAATTTTTCCTGAACTCTCTTTGCATCGGTTCTATCATTTCAATCACTTCACGGGCCTTTTCGCCTGTACAGCTTTCGAGTTTAAAAAGTCCTTCCCTGTGCTTTGATATGCCAACAGGAACTATTGAGACACTTTTTATTGACGGAAAAAGTTTTCCCAGGTCTTCCACGCTTTTTCTGAGATATTCACCGTCATTTATGCCCGGGCAAAGAACAATCTGAGCATTCATTATTATACCGTGTTTTGAAAACCTTTTCATAATATCCAAAACATTTCCCGCATTTGGATTTGAAAGCATCATAACACGTCTTTTGGGATCTGTAACGTGAACTGATACATTTATGGGTGAAATTTTTAGACGGCAGATTCTTTCAATGTCTTCTTCTTTAAGATTCGTAAGTGTCACATAGTTTCCCTGAAGGAAAGAAAGCCTCACGTCATCATCTTTAAAGAGCATTGTGGAACGGACATTTTTGGGGAGTTGATCCATAAAACAGAAAATGCACTTGTTTTTACAAAGCATTGGTTTGTCAATAAGCGGATTTTCAAATTCTACACCGAAATTCTCAAAACAGTCATTATAGATTTCTATCTCTTCCCTGTCTCCGTTTTGTTTGAGAACTGTGAGAACATAATATTCCTCACTTGTCATATATTTAAAATCCAGAATATCTTTAAATTCTTTCCCGTCTATGAGTTCTATCACGTCTCCGGGCTCTATGAAAGCATCCTCGGCAATTGATCCGGGTATAACATATTTAACTTGTGCCTCCACTTTCATATCATCACCCTTTTTTGGTTATTTTTTATGCGTTCTTTATATAATTATACAACTCATCGGCATCTTTTGCAAGATATACATTGGGACTTTTTTCAAGTTCACCGTCAGGAGCAAAACCATAGAGAACCCCTATTGCATCTATTCCAAAATGAGCAGCACCTGTAAGATCAAATTTTCTGTCTCCTACCATTACAGCCTCTTTGGGATTGAGATTTAATTCATCAATAAGATATTTTAAAACCTTTTCCTTTGAATCCCTTGACTTGTCAAGGCTTGCACATGCAAAAAATGAGAAATACTGTGTAAGTCCGTAATGATCAAGAAGATTTCTTGCAAAGTGTTCGGGTTTTGAAGTTGCAATGACAAGTTTAAAACCATCTTCAGAAAGTTTTCTTATGGTATCTTTTATGCCGGGATAAAGTTTGCTTTCTTCAACAAATTTAACCGAATATCTTTCTCTGTATTTTGCCACCGCTTCAATCGCACTGTCGTGAGAAAACCCATACATTGATACAAAAGCATCATAAAGCGGAGGACCAAGTACGGGAGTGAGTTCTTTTAGGTCTTTTACATATATTCCGTAATGCTCCAGCGCGTAGGCAAAACTTCTGGTAACACCTTCAAAGGTGTTTAAAATTGTACCGTCAAGATCGAAAAGGACATATTTATATTTATTCATATCATCAGCACTCCGTCTTTTCCAATATCCAAAAATAACCTGCCCTATGCATAAGGCAGGTTATTTGATTTTGGTATTATTCAGCTTTTAAAACTTCTTTACCATTGTAAGTTCCGCAGTTTTTGCAAACTCTGTGAGGTAATTTGAATTCACCGCATTTGGGGCATTTTACAAAACCGGGTAAAGAAAGCTTCCAGTTAGCTCTTCTTTTATCTCTTCTTGCTTTTGAAACTTTTCTCTTAGGTACTGCCATTAGTTCCACCTCCAAAATTATTACTTAGTCATCATTTTAAAAAATCTTTTAGTGCAGCAAGTCTTGGGTCGATATCGTCTGTTTCGCAGGAGCAGTTCTCAAAATTGAGATCGCAACCGCAAACAGGACACAATCCTTTGCAGTCATCACTGCACAGACAGGTTATCGGCAAAGCACAACAAAGAGAGTGCTCTGCGATTTCCTTTAAATCGATTTCATTGGAGTTCAAAATGATGACATCATCATTTTCATTTTCCAATTCGGTTTTAGAAAAAACCTCTTCTATTTCGAAATCAAGTTTTTGCTCTGTGTCTGCAAGGCAACGTGAACATTGAGAAACGTAGCCAAAGTTGCAGTCAAGATTCATAGAAAGCAAATTGTTTATGTTTTTTACATTGCCCTCAAGATGCACAGGCGATAAAAACCTGATGTTCTGACCATTAAATGACAAAGTGTCAAAATCTATGTCTTTGGAAACATTTATTGACGCACCGTCATTGTTGATTAATTTAGAAATATCTAAAACCATATTACACCTCGACATAACAAAACTATTATATATATTTATCCTTATTTTGTCAAGACCTTTTTTGAATTTAATGGATTTTGCCTATCCTTGTCCCCCATTATATTTTTTTCTTGTTAAAATAAGCCAAATATGTATATTAAACTACCGGATTATGAGGAGAGGAAATGTCAAAAATACGGTCACACATTTCATATGCAGCACCTTTTAAGGTCTGTCTAAAATCTATTGATATATATCTTACTTCCATATCCTGAATAAGTGCGCTGTAGGCACGTCTGTTCATTTCTTCAACCGCTTCCGATATGAGAGGAGAACAGTGTTCAAACTGACCTCTGTTTATGACAAGAACAGAGGGATGAAAAACTGAAACAAGGTTTGCAAGACCGATTCCGAGATATTCGCTGCATTCTCTTATGGCATAGGATGCGTTCTCATCGTTTTTATAATAAAGAGATGTTATATCGGAAACTTCCATATCTTTGTTTCCGCTTTTTTCCTCATAGAGTCTCTGAAGTCTTTCAAGACTGCACATTGCCTCAAGACACCCCCTGTTACCGCAAAAACATTCTATACCGTTTTTTTCAACAGTCGTATGTCCGATTTCACCAAGAACCGTATTTTTCACAAGTCCGTTTGAAATTCTCACTGCCCCTATTCCGTTTTCCAGGTCAACAAAAACCATATTTTTTGAATAAGAATCTTTGTGAGAACATACATATCCCACTGCCCTGATTCTTGATATATTTTCCACAAAAACAGGAATACCGGTTTCTGTCTGAAGTTTTTCCCTGATGTCTATCTCTTTCCATTTCATGCTGGATGAAAAAACAAAACGGCTTCCGTCCAGTACAAGACCTGAAAAATGAACACCGATTGCAAGAGTTTTTTCCTCTCCGCATTCTCTCACAGTATCTTTTATGGCACTGCACACAAGTTCTATGACTCTGTCAGATTTCATATCATCTATGGAATACTTTTTCGAAACTTTTGAAGTTCCATCTAAAGTGGTATAGGAAATGTTTATTTCCTTGTCGTTTAGTACCGCTACCACAAGGCCGTAGGAATCACTGCAAAATCTTAAAAGCGTGCTTTTCCTTCCTACACGTTCCACAGATTCAATTCCGCTTTCCTTGAGCAAGCCCGCGTCTAAAAGATATGACGTGATATTTGTGATTGATGCAAGAGAAAGACCGGTATGTGCCGCTATCATAGGTCTCGATGTGTCAGGATTTTTCCGTATATAATTAAGCACTTTCAGGCGATTCATTTTTTGCATAAGTTGTACATTTCCGACCTGCTTGGACATGAACTCCTCCTCCTTTGCCCCTTTGTTTTTCTCCTTATAATTTTATCATTATATAAGCAATTTGTCAATGAACTTTAAAGCCCTGAATCCATCATGCAGATTCAGGGCTTATAATTCTTAATTTATTCTCTCTTAACTAAATTTCTTTAAAAACTTCCTTTTCTTTTTATTTTTAATATTCAGTTTTTGGTAATAGCCGAAACATTAATCTATATAAAATACTTCTTATCTGGATTGTGCAACTTCATCGGTAATTCTTTTTGTTTTCTGTCTCCTCATCTTCTTTTTCTTTTTTTGAGACAGCCTGTTCTTTTTGCTCTTACAAGCGCTCCGACGGTGCACAAACCGTCACTTGCTCTTCTGTTGTCTGGCCCATCGGAATCAGTCCTTTCTGCTAAAGCATTAATCCAATTTATCGGGAAAAGGTTTTTCCCTTTTCTCTGTCTATATTATAATACAAAAAACGCATCTTGTCAATGATGTTTAAATAATTTCTTTTTAAAATTGTTTTTTTGTTGAGTTTCTACAACAAAATCATCATTGATTTGCACTATACAACTTGTTTTTTGTACATTTCGTCAATAATACATCTGCAGTTTATTCCATCATATGGCGGAGACCCGAAAGAATTTTTTTCTCTATGCGGGAAATCTGCACCTGTGAAACCCCAATAATTTCTGAAACTTCACATTGGGTTTTACCCATAAAATATCTTAAAATAATAATTTTGCGTTCCCTTTCATTAAGAGAGTTTATTGCACTTTTAAGGGCTATTATTTCCGTATCCTTTTCAGGTGTCGAGCTATCCCCTACGGTATCCGCAAGAAAAATATCGTTTTTTCCGTCGTTGCCTATGGGGCTTTGAAGAGATTCACATGGTCTGCAGGCCTCCATTGCCATTACAAGTTTTTCGGTGCTGACTCCCATTTCTTTTGCAATTTCATTTATGCCTGCCTCTCTTGATAATCTTTTTGTAAGAATCTCTCTTACCCTCACGGCTTTGAGCCACAGTTCCTTGTGGGAACGGCTCACCTTCAGGGCACTGTAATCTCTCATATATCTTTTTATTTCTCCCATTATCAAGGGGACTGCATAGGTTGACAGTTTAAGACCCAGGGAGGTATCAAACTTTCTTAGGGCTTTTATGAGTCCTATACTGCCAACCTGCACCAGATCGTCATATTCAAAGCCCTGACGAATGAGCTTTTTAACGCAACTGTGCACCAGAGGAATGTTTTGTTTTACTAAAATGTCCTCCGCTGTTTTATCTCCTTCTGATGCATTTTTTATTAGTGCTGTGTTGTCTGTCAATTTAGCCTCCTATAGCATTAAAAATCCCTTTGGGGGATTGTTTTGGTCATATGTACTTTTGTGCCTACTCCTACAATTGAATCAACTAAAATTTCATCCATAAATGTTTCCATGACGGTAAAACCCATACCTGAGCGCTCTGCTTCGGGATTTGATGTGTACATTGGCTCCATTGCTTTTTTCACATCTTCTATGCCTTTTCCGTAATCTTTAACATCCACAGTTATTTTGCTGTCCTCTATCATACAGTCCATATATATGATTCCGTCATCTTTGTTTTCATAGGCATGAACAATGCAATTTGTCACAGCCTCGGATACTGCAGTTTTTACATCGGTCAACTCCTCCAGTGTGGGGTTTAACTGTGATATAAATGATGCACATATTACTCTTGCCAGGCTTTCATTTTCGGGTATGGACATAAAACTTGTTTTAAGTTTATTCTTTTTATTCATATTTGTTAATCTCCTTAACGTATTGCTTCTTTGAGTGTTTTGTGAATAGGAATTATCTTTTCAATGCCTGACATTGAAAGAATTTTTTCCAAAGTGGGATTCGATGAAACTATACACAGGCTTGTTCCAAAACTTTTTATGAGTTTGTATCTGCCTATTATGACGCCAATTCCCGAACTGTCCATAAAAGTTACATTTGTAAGATCCATAACAAAGTGTTTATCGGGATATGTGACAATTCTTCTGTCTGCCTCATTTCTTATTCTCACTGCATACCTGTGATCAATTTCACCCGATATGGTCATTATCAGCGAATTATCTTTGTCGCTAAAATTCAGTGTCATTTTTCTGCCTCCGTTTTTCTGATGATTTTGTCTTTGTTCTTATTCAAGAAAACCCCTCACTTCCCTTTGTCGGGAAATGAGGGGTTTTGACTTATCATCATCAATTTTCGACATATCCTCTGAGGTATCCGCAAAGATAGAGAGAACCTGTCACAAATACTACACCGTTATCTTTTGCAAGTTCTGTTGCTTTTTTTAATGCCTCTATGGGTTCATGGACAACATACACATCTTTTCCGCATTTTTCAATACGTGCAAAAAGTTCATTGGGAACACTTTGTCTGATTGACGGGACTTTGGTGACTACAAAACTATCCGCAACATCTGTAAGCATATCTATGCTTTTTTCCCAGTCTTTTTCTCCAAGCATAGAAAAAAGTATGACTTTTTTCTCGTTTGGATAATATGTGCGGATACTTTTTGTCAGCGCATTTACACCATGGCTGTTATGCGCCCCGTCAAAAACTACGGAAGGATTTTTGCCGAGGATTTCAAAACGGCACTTCCATTTTGACAAGGCAAGACCTGATTTTATGTCATCTGAATCAAGTTCTGCCTTTTTCATAAGTGCTTTTGCCGATTCTATGGCTAAAACCGCATTTTCCACCTGATATGTGCCAAGAAGAGAAAGAATATATTTTTCATTTTCATATACAAACTCTGTGCCTTCTTTTTTGTATGCGATACAAGTTGGGTTAACAGTTGGGAAAATCAACTTTGAATTTGTCTGAGTGCATCTTTTTTCAATCACTTTCACACATTCCGGTGCCATGGAAGGACTAATGACCACAGTTGAATTTTCTTTTATTGTCCCGCTTTTTTCAAAGGCTATTTCCTCAAGGGAATCTCCGAGGATAGCGGTGTGGTCATAGCCTATCGGAGTGATGACATTTAAAAGAGGAGTGTCTATGACATTTGTTGCATCAAACCTGCCTCCAAGTCCTACCTCAAGAACGGCTATGTCACATTTTTGGTCTTTAAAATACAAAAATGCCATAGCAGTTATGAATTCAAATTCTATTGGTGTAAGCCCATAGCATACATCTTTTACCTTGTTTGTGTAATACACAAGATCTTCATCTGATATGAGTGTTTGCCCTATGCATATTCTTTCGCTGAAAAATTCAATATAAGGTGAGGTATAATACCCCACCTTATATCCATGGCTTGCCAAAATATTTTTGATCATATTTGAAACTGAGCCTTTTCCGTTGGTTCCGGCAACGTGGACAAACTTTTGTCCTTTGTGGGGATTGCCCAATCTTTCAAGCATTGTCTTTATGTTTGAAAGGCCTGCCTTTTTTCCAAACCTTGAAAGCGAATGAATATACTCTACGGCTGATTTAGCATCAGTTATCAATATATTCACCTTATTTCAGTTTTGCGAGGCTTTCGCGTACTTCTTCAAGCATTTTGGCATATTTTTCGCCTTTTGCTTTTTCTTCTTCAACAACGTGAGCAGGTGCTTTTGCAACAAATCCTGCATTGTCGAGTTTCCCTTCAACACGTTTGATTTCAGCTTCTAAATTTTTCATCTCTTTTTGGAGACGTTCAATTTCTTTTTCTTTATCAACAAGTTCATCGAGGGGAATATAGATGGTTGCACCTTCAACAACAACGTTTACTGCACTTTCATCCACACCGGATTTGTCACTTGTTACCACAACTTCTGATGCTGAGGCAAGTTTTTCAAAATAGATGCCTGTATCTTTGAAAATATCTTCATTTTCAGAAACAATGATGAGTTTTGCTTTTCTTGAAGGAACAACATTCATCTGTGAACGGATGTTGCGGACACTTCTTATGGCATCCATAACGATGTGCATTCTCTTTTCTTCTTCCTCAAAGTTCATGCAGTCACATGCTTTGGGCCACTGACTCACCATTATGCTGTCTTCGCCTGTGGGAAGACCTGAGAAGATTTCTTCTGTGATAAACGGCATGAAGGGATGAAGAAGTTTGAGAGCACCGATGAGAACGAAACTCAGAACGTTTTGTGCCACTTTATCTGCTCCGTCTTTTTCATAGAGACGGGGTTTAACAAGTTCAATATACCAGTCACAATAGTTATCCCAGATAAAGTCATAGAGTTTGGAAACTGCAATACCAAGTTCAAATTTGTCGAGATTGTCGGTTACTTCTTTTACAAGATTGTTGTATTCAGAAAGAATCCATTTATCCTCAAGTTTAAGTTCAGTGGTGTCAGGAAGTTCAATCTTGTCAATTGTAAGATTCATCATAAGGAATCTTGAAGCATTCCAGATTTTGTTTGCAAAGTTTCGGCTTGCCTCTACTCTTTCTATGTAGAAACGCATATCGTTTCCGGGAGAATTTCCTGTTGCCAGAGTGAAACGGAGAGCATCGGCACCGTATTCAGAAATGATTTCGAGGGGATCTATTCCGTTTCCGAGGGATTTACTCATTTTTCTTCCCTGACTGTCACGGACAAGACCGTGAATGAACACCTTGTCAAAAGGCACCTGACCTGTGTGCTCAAGTCCTGAGAACATCATTCTCATTACCCAGAAAGGAATTATATCATAGCCTGTAACAAGAACGCTTGTGGGATAGAAATATTCCATTTCTTCAGTTTTATCAGGCCATCCGAGAGTTGAGAAAGGCCAGAGGGCTGAACTGAACCATGTGTCTAATGTGTCGGGATCCTGACGCATTTCCTTTCCGCATTTGGGACAGATTGCCCCTTCTTCTTTTGTTACTACTATTTCGTTACAGTCGTCACAGTAGAACGCAGGGATTCTGTGTCCCCACCAAAGTTGACGGCTTATGCACCAGTCACGGATATTTTCAAGCCAATGGAAATATATCTTTTCAAAATGTTCGGGAATGAAACTTGTGTCTCCGTTTTTAACTGCATCAATTGCAGGTTTTGCAAGGGGTTCCATTTTTACAAACCACTGTTTTGAAATGATGGGTTCAACAGTTGTTCCGCAGCGGTAACACTGTCCAACATTATGAGTGTGGTCTTCAATTTTAAGAAGAAGTCCCATTTCCTCAAGGTCTTCTATCATCTGTTTTCTGCATTCATAACGATCCATTCCCTCATATTTTCCTGCATATGAATTCATTGTTGCATCGTCATTCATAACCTTAATCTGTTCAAGGTTATGACGAAGACCAACTTCAAAGTCGTTGGGATCGTGGGCGGGAGTGATTTTAACACATCCTGTACCGAATTCTTTATCAACATATTCATCTGCAATAACGGGAATTTCTCTGCCAACAAGGGGAAGAATGAGAGTTTTTCCAACAAGTGATGCATATCTTTCATCTTCGGGATTTACTGCAACTGCAGTATCTCCAAAGAGAGTTTCGGGACGGGTTGTGGCAATTACAACATATTCGTCACTGTCTTTAACATTATATTTTATGTGCCAGAAATGTCCGGGCTGTTCTGCGTGTTCAACCTCTGCATCGGAAAGTGCTGTGATACAGTGAGGACACCAGTTAATTATGCGGCTTCCCTGATATATAAGACCTTTTTCATAAAGATTTACAAACACTTCCTTAACTGCTTTTGAGCATCCTTCATCCATTGTGAAACGCTCTCTTTCCCAGTCACAGGAAGAGCCGATTTTTTTGAGCTGGTTTATGATGCGGCTACCGTATTTTTCTTTCCATTGCCACACTCTTTCAAGAAATTTTTCTCTTCCGAGGTCATAACGTGTAAGACCTTCATTCACGCGAAGTTCTTCCTCAACCTTAATCTGTGTTGCAATTCCGGCATGGTCTGTTCCGGGAACCCAAAGGGTGCTGTAGCCCTGCATTCTTTTGTAGCGGATCAAAATATCCTGCAAAGTTTCGTCAAGAGCGTGTCCCATATGAAGTTGACCTGTAACATTCGGAGGTGGAATTACAATGGTGAAAGGTTCTTTTGTTTTGTCAATTTCTGCATGAAAATAGTTTTTTTCTATCCATTCAGCGTATATTCTGTCTTCAACTTCTGAAGGATTGTATGTTTTTGCAAGTTCTTTTTTCATTTAAACATTTCTCCTTGTTAAATCAGGAAAGTGCCGTAATCACCACTGCAATGATGATTAGCACAAGTCCCGAAAGTTTCACATATATATTTTTCTCATCTGCCGTATCAACGGTTTCTTTCCATATGAATTGTGCAATCTTTTTTGAAAGATATGTTAAAATAGCACCTACGACTATGAGAATGCCTGCCAGTATTTTTGTCATTTTATCTCACGTCTCCGTATCAGCAATTCTGAATATTTCTTGAAAGACTTCCTACAAGTTCATAATCAAACTCTGAAACATTTTTTTTCATTTCGAGACCTTCAGTGATATCCACATCTGTAAGTTTACCGTTTTGCACAACTACAACACGGTTTGTTTTGCCCTCTTTCAAAAGGTCTACCGCCATTTTTCCCATCTTAGCGGCATACACACGATCACGGATTGTGGGGCTTCCGCCTCTTTGGATATGACCGAGAACTGTTGCTCTTGTTTCAACTTCTGTGCATTCCTCTATCATTTGGGCAAGTTCCTGAGAACCTCCGACACCTTCAGCAATGATAACGATGTGGTGTTTTTTGCCAACTTTCTGACTCTGCCTGATATCTTCAACAATACGGTTGACAAGTTCAACTTTGGGACAATGTTTATCTCTTTCAGGAATGAGAACCATTTCTGCACCTGTTGCAAGGGCAACATCAACAGCAATATAGCCTGCATTTCTTCCCATTACTTCAATGAGAGAGCACCTCTGATGACTTGTTGCAGTATCTCTGATTTTGTCAACTGCTTCCATCGCTGTGTTGAGTGCTGTGTCATAGCCTATTGTATATTCTGTGCAGGATATATCATTGTCAATTGTTCCGGGAATACCGATTGTGTTTATTCCTGTTTCGCTGAGTTTATGGGCACCTCTGAAAGAACCGTCACCGCCAATAACAATCAGAGCATCGAGTCCGTATTCCTTTGCAAGTTTTGATGCCTGTTCGATTCCTTCAGGTGTTGCAAAAGCCTTGCTTCTTGCAGTCTGAAGAATTGTTCCTCCTCTTTGAATAAGATCGCTCACACTTGCAGCGGTGAGTTCTTTGAACTCTCCTCTTAAAAGTCCGTGATACCCTCTTTCAACACCAACCATTCTGAATCCGCAAGAAAGACCATATCTTACAATGGCACGGATTGCGGCATTCATACCGGGGGCATCACCGCCTGATGTGAGAACTCCTATTGTCTTAATTTCCATGTATATTCCTCCTGTTTACGACAATATTCCATACATATATTGTGACTTTAATTTACAAAAATACATAAAACTGCATAATATCTTACTTAGTATATACTATTTTCCCACAAAAATCAAGTGTTTATTAGTTTATTATTATTTTTGTTATAAGTTTATCTCAGTTATTTTTTTCTACACAAAAAATCACCACCAAAAGCAAAACTTTTGAGGGTGATTTTTAAGTAATCTGTAGTTTTTACATAAAAAATATATGTATCATTTCTGAAATCTCACAAAGTCCTTTTATTTCGTCAAGATTCGACATTCTTTACTATGGTTTTGTTAAGTTAGAAATAAAAATTCTTTCGTTTTCTCGATATTTTCACATCATAAAACCAATATGTTTTTCAGACAATTCGTGAATTGCCCCTACAAACAAACTCTATATGATATAAAGACGGTATTTTTCATCTCACTTTTATATCATCTTTTCCGACATAATCTGAAAGAAGCGAAAGAAGTTCATCACATATACTCACCCTGTGAGATTTATCTGAACGCACCACTTCGTTTGTATCTTTAAAATATATTATGAGGTTGCTTTCACCGGGATACTTTTCAAAAAGTTTTTTAAGAGTTGAAAAGTTGCTTTTTTTATCTGTTCTTACATACAAAGACTTATCAGGTCCAATGGTAAGCTTGTTTAAAAGATATGCACTGTTTAAAAGGAGTTCGCCCTCTTTTTCTTCATCGGATTTTGAAAACACTGCACTCAGGCACACAACGGCACCGTCATATATGACATTTTCATATTTTGACACTGCATTATCAAAGGATATTACATTGCATTGTCCCGAAAAATCGGAAAGTGTCATATTGGTGATAAATCTGCCGGATTTTGCTCTTCTTTGGGTTATGTTCCCTATTTTTCCGCAAATGGTGACCTTTTCAGAATCCGGAATTGTCCCCTCGGAAACATCGGAACTTGTGCATGTGCTGAATGCTTCAACTTTTATGCGATAAGAATCAAGGGGATGCCCTGAAAAATACATTCCCGAATACTCATATTCAAGGTTAAGTTTGTCCTCTTTTGAAAAGTCCTGACACTCAACTTTTTTTGCACTGTAGGTTTCTTCCTCAACCCCCATGGAAAACCAGTCGATTTGCCCGATACCCTGACTTTTCGCAATGCCGAGTTCTCTGTCAACAATTGATTCATAACTATAGACAAGAGACTTTCGATTTGGATGAAGAGAATCGAAACATCCGCATTTTATCATGGATTCAATTGCTCTTTTGTTCATATCATAAGATGACATTCTTTTGGCAAAGTCTTCAAAAGATGTGAATTCGCCGTTAATGCTTCTCTCTTTTTCTATCTGAGAGGGGAATCTGTCTCCAACGTTTTTCAGCCAGCAAAGACCGAAACGGACATCTTTGCCCTCAGGTGAAAAATGAGCGGTGCTTTTGTTGACATCGGGCGGCAAGACGTTTATGGAATATTTTTTAAACGAAGAGATGTATTTTACTGCTTTCGTTATATAGCCGGCATAGTTTTTAAGAACCGATGCAAGGTAGAATGTGGGATAGTGTGCTTTGAGATAGGCTGTGCGATATGCCACAAGTGCATAACAGGCAGCGTGGGATTTATTGAAAGCGTAGTTTGCAAAATCAATGAGAGAGTCAAATATTTCCTCTGCGGTTTTTTCGTCTATTCCCCGCCTTTTTGCACCTTCAACAACAACTTTTCCATTCTCTTCAAGACCATTTATGAAAATATCTTTTTCCTTTACCATTTCCTCAAACTTTTTCTTTGCCATTGAACGTCTCACAAGGTCGGCTCTTCCAAGGGAATATCCACCGAGAGAACGTACAATTTTCATTACCTGTTCCTGATATACCACAACACCATAGGTTGATTTAAGAATCGGTTTTAAAAGAGGATGCTTATATACTATTTTTTCGGGATTTTTTACATTTTCCAGAAACTGAGGCAGTTGATCCATAGGACCGGGGCGGTAGAGAGATGTTGTTGCAACAATATCTTCCAATGTCTTTGGCATAAATTTTCTCATAAAGGTCTGCAGTCCTGGGTTTTCAAGTTGAAAGACTCCGTCTGTATCACCTTTTTGAATAAGTTCAAAGGTTTTTTTATCGTCTGTGGGAATATTTTCGATTGAAAATTCAACATCCGTTTTTTTATTTATCATTTCAACGCAGTCATCAATAATGGTGAGATTGCGCAGAGACAGAAAATCCATTTTCAAAAGTCCGATTTTTTCAAGATCTGACATTGGATATTGAGTTAAAAGTCCGCCATCGCCCGATTGAAGGGGAACATAGTTTGTTAAAGGCACATCCCCTATTACAACACCTGCCGCATGGGTTGATGAGTTTCTCGGAAATCCCTCAAGTTTCATGGCTGTGTCGAGAAGTTTTTTTATTTCAGTATCACTTCTGTACATTCTGCCGAGTTCGTCAGAATCTTTTATGGCATCTTTAAGTTTTATCTGCAACACATTTGGCACAAGAGACGATATTTTTGATGTAACTGAAAGGGGAACACCCATGACTCTTCCCACGTCTTTTATGGCGGCTTTGGCAGCCAGAGTTCCGAAAGTTATTATCTGGGCAACTTTGGTTTCACCATATTTTCTTGCCACATATTCTCTTACTTCATCTCTTCTTTTATAGCAAAAGTCTATGTCTATATCAGGCATTGTCACCCTTTCGGGGTTCAGGAAACGCTCAAACAAAAGATTGTACTTTATGGGATCAACCTGTGTTATATCAAGGCAATATGAAACAAGACTGCCTGCTGCAGATCCTCTTCCGGGACCAACGGAAATCCTGTTTTTTCTTGCAAAATCCACAAAGTCCCAGACAATGAGAAAATAGTCTGTATATCCCATTGAATCTATGACACCGAGTTCATAGTCAAGTCTTTCAAAAAGTTCATTTGACGGGTTTTCATATTTTCTTTTAAGGCCGTCTATACACAGATTTTTAAGATACTGACTGTGAGAAAGATTTGTGTCAATTTCAATGCTTGGAAGATGTATTTTTGAAGTGTCAATTGTAAGATTACACATTGATGCTATTTTTTGAGTATTCTCTATGGCACCTGGAAATCCTGAAAAAAGTTCTGACATCTCTTTGGGACTTTTCAGGTAATATTCCTCCCCCTCCATTTTCAGCCTGTCGGTGTCGGAAAGTTTTTTCCCTGTCTGTATGCAAGTTAAGACATCCTGCATGAGGGCGTCTTCTTTTTGAACATAGTGAACGTCATTTGTGGCAACAAGACCAATACCTGTTTCAGATGATATTTTTAAAAGTGAGTGTGCAACAAGTTTTTCTTCTTCTATTTCGTGGTTTTGTATTTCAAGATAAAATGAATCCTTTTCAAATATATCTTTAAACTCCAACGCTTTTTTTAAAGCATAATCATATCCGTATTTTAAATATGCAGTTGCCACATCACCTCTGAGGCATCCCGAAAGAGCAATGAGACCTTCCGAATGTAATTTTAAAAGTTCCGTGTCAACCCTTGGTTTATAATAAAAACCTTCTGTATTGGATTTTGTAACTAAAGAGAGGAGATTTTTGTAGCCTGTTTCATTTTTGCACAGCAAAACAAGATGCCCGTATCCTTTATCAATTCCGGCATCTTTGTTGAAACGGCTGCGGGGTGCAGTGTAGACCTCGCAGCCAATGATTGGTTTTATTCCCATTGATACAGCCTTTGTGTAAAACTCTATGACGCCATACATAACTCCGTGGTCTGTTATTGCCACAGAATCCATTCCCAGATTCTTCACTCTTTCAAGAGTTTTTGAAATCTCTGCTGCGCCATCTAAAAGACTGTATTGAGTGTGAAGATGCAAATGTGTGAATGTTCCCATTTATGCTCCTCTTCAATTATATTTTTCCGCCTCTTCTATGAGTTTTCTGAGGCGATGATTAACGCCTGATTTGCCGATTGGCGGATTTAATTTTTGCCCCAGTTCTTTTAAATCAAGTTCTTTATATTTTAATCTTACTTCAGCAATTTCACGAAGTGACTGAGAAAGTTTTGACAAGACTCCAAGACGGTCAAGTTTTTCTATTGCTTCAACCTGACGCATTGAGGCTTCTATCATTTTGCTCATATTTGCATTATCACAGTTGATTTTCCTGTTAACTGTGTTTCTCATTTCTTTCATTATCTTTATGTTATGATATTCCATTAAAGCATCATAGGCACCAAGTATTGTGAGAACGTCTGCCACATCTGAATTGTTTTTGAAATATACCACATAATTGGATTTTCTCATTGCAATTTTTGCACCAAGTTCGAATTCTTCCAAAAGTTGTGCCATCTGAGTTGCGAGACGCTGATGGGAAGTGGCAAATTCAAGATGGCAGTTTTTCTGCGGGGTAATTACCGAGCCTGATGCAAGAAAAGCGCCCTTAATAAATGCCTTTTTCTCAGGCATTTCCTTTATGAAATCTTTGTTGATAAGAAACACGGGACTGTCTGATATGTCTTGTCCTCTTTTTAAAAGTCCCGCCGTGTGAAAAAGATCGTTTATTTCAAGAGTGTCCTCCAACATAACAAAATATACAACGGTTTTTCCTCTGAAAACTCTCAGTTCTGTCTTTATCTCACAGTCATTTTTTATGAGGCTGTACATTTTTCGGGCTATTTTCGGATTTTCTGTGGAAAACTTGAAAGTTATGCCCGATTCAGACTCGGAAAGTTTTGCTCCAAAGCATAAAAGCCCTGCAAGCATTGCTATGCGTTGTTTTTTCGTTTTTTCTTTTTGATTTATAATTTCGTTTTTCACGTCAGATGAAAAAGACATAACAAAATTCCTTTCTTTGACCGTGAAAAAGTTCTCTTTTTTAGAGTTTATATTTCCACGTCCATAGTTCTCCCGAGGAATCTCACCTCAGGTTCAAGAGTGACACCAAATTTTTCTTTGACGGTTTCTCTTACGTGTTTCATGACAAGCAAAACATCACGGCAGGTGGCATTATCGGAATTTATGACAAATCCGCAATGTTTATCTGATACCTTTGCCCCACCTATTGAAAAACCTCTCAACCCGGAATCGTCAATCAACTTTGCCGCAAAATATCCTTCAGGTCTTTTAAATGTGCTTCCTGCGCTGGGGTATTCAAGGGGTTGTTTTTCTCTCCTTTTTGATGCAAGAGAGTGCATTGTCTCTTTTATCTCATCTTTGTTTGCGTGATTTAGTTTCAGGATTGAAGAAAGGATAATATCCCCATCTGAAAAACGGCTGTGACGGTATGAAAATTTGTGTTCATCGCCTGTCACGGTGCATATTTCACCTTTTGAATTTACATATTTTGTCTCCACTGTCACATCTTTCATTTCTCCACCGTATGCTCCTGCATTCATAACAAGAGCGCCTCCAAGAGTTCCCGGGATTCCCGATGCAAATTCAAAACCGGAAAGGGAATTCTCCAGAGCAACGGATGCGATTTTTGACAAAAGCGTGCCTGAAGTTGCTTTTATAAATTCTCCGTCAATCTCAGTCTTTGCATAGGATTTGCCGATGCGTATTACCGCACCCTCAATTCCAAGGTCGGAAACAAGAAGATTTGAGCCGTTTCCTATGACGGTAAAATCAATATTATGTTTTTTGAAAAATGAAACAGAATTTATAATATCCTCTTCTTTTTTCACATCAACAAAAATATCCGCCTTACCGCCTATGCGAAATGATGTGTGATTTTCCATTGGTTCATCAAACAAAATGTCAATGTCGGGTATTTCATTTTCCGCTGATTTCCTGATTTCAGTTATGCTAATGATACTGTCCACGTCCTTTATTTTCCCAAAAATGCCGCACCGATAATACCTGCGTCATTTCCAAGGGATGCTGTTACAATTTTTGTTGCAGGGGTAAGGCCTGCGCCGTATACCCTCGGATATACATATTCTTCAAGGGGTTTTACGAGATTATCTCCCTGATTGCTCACTCCACCGCCAATGGCAATGAGAGTTGGCTGGAAGATGTTTATCATATCTGTAAGACCTTCACCAAGATACTTAACATAGTTATTAACAACTTTTTTCCCTGCCTCATCTCCCATCATGGCTGCATCAAAAGGCATTTTTCCGTTGGCTTTGCCATCATTTTCGCAAATCATCTTATTTAAGACAGAGTCAGGATTTTCTTTTGCCGCTCTTTCAGTGTCTCTTATAAGGGCGGTGGCAGATGCATATGCCTCCCAGCATCCCCTTCTTCCGCAACTGCAGGCTTCGCCGTCCATTTCAATTATGGTGTGACCAAGTTCTCCTGCAACACCATTGAAGCCTGTGTAGAGTTTGCCATCAAGGATTACGCCGCCGCCAACTCCCGTGCCAAGAGTTATTAGCACAAAATTTTTCATTTCGTCGTCTTTGAATGCCCAATATTCGCCAAGGGCTGCGCAGTTTGCATCGTTGCCAATGTATATAGGTTTGTCAATATGCTTTTTCATTTCATCGACAACAGGGGCATTTTCCATAACTATGTTGTTGGAATAATACACAATTCCGTTTTTATCGTCAATTGAACCGGGACATCCTATTCCTATGCTTTTTATATCATCTTTTGTTATATTGGCTTTTTCAATAACATCATATGTTATATCTGCCATAACTTTTACAATATTTTCATATCCTTCAACACCTTTTGTTGATGCGGTGGATTTGGCAATTATTTTACCGTCTTCGGTAACAACTCCTGCCTTTGCTCCTGTTCCGCCAAGGTCTATTCCTATATAATACATTTTTACCTCCGAATTCCATATTATTATTCGTCTTCTTCCAATCCCATCTGGGACATAAGTTTGTTGTTAAGTGCCTCTGCAGCGTTATAGCCCATCTTTTTCTGACGGTTGTTCATTGCGGCAACCTCAATTACAACTGCAAGGTTTCTTCCCGGTTTTACAGGAACTGTGATCGACGGAATTTTAATTCCGAGAATGTCCATATACTCAGTTGTAAGTCCCAGACGGTCATACTGCTTTTTGTCCTGCCACAGTTCAAGGTTTATGACAAAATCTATCTTTTCAACATTTTTTACAGCACCGATACCAAATATCATTTTAACGTCAACAATACCGATACCCCGAAGTTCTATGAAGTGTCTTATAACATCAGGGGCAGAGCCGAGAAGTGAAATGTCAGACACTCTCTTTACTTCAACCGCATCATCTGCTACAAGACGGTGTCCTCTTTTTACAAGTTCTATTGCCGCTTCGCTTTTACCGACACCGCTGTCTCCCAAAAGAAGAATACCTTCACCATAAACTTCAACCAACACGCCATGCATTGTGATTCTCGGCGCAAGTTCAACATTTAAAAATGCAATGAGAGCGCTCATAAATCTTGACGTGGTATTTTCGGTTCTCAGAACAGGGGTAGTGTATTTTTGAGCAAGTTCAATCATCTCTTCGGGAACTTCCATATTGTGACTCACAATCACGCAGGGAATATGTTTTTCAAAAAGTCTTTCAAGGGCAACATATCTTTCCTGTGATGAAAGTTTTTCAAGATATGAAAATTCAACTCTTCCCATAATCTGAATACGGTCATTATAGAAATAGTCAAAAAAACCGGCAATCTGCAAACTTGGACGGTTAATTTCGTTTGTTACTATTTTAATCTTTTCATAATTTTCGGATACACATACGGGTTCAAGTTTAAACTCATCAACAATTTTTCCAAGACTTACGCTAAATTTAAAATCACCCATAAAGATACCTCCTTTTGTATTGTCTTTAATATTATACACTATTTTTATGTATTTTCAAATAGTTTTACAAAAATTTTTTAATAATTTTGCTAAAAAGTACCATATTTTAATTAATTTCAAAAAAATTCAAAAAAATGCTTGCATTTACAAAGTTTTTCTGCTATAATATCTCTTGTTTTATGAATGAGTCAAAACCAATTAGGAGGTGCATATATATGGCAAAATGTGAAGTATGTGGTAAAGGTGTTGCTTTTGGCATTCAGGTGAGCCACTCACACAGAAGATCAAACAGAACATGGAAGGCTAACGTAAGACGTGTTCGTGCTCTTGTTAACGGAGCTCCCAAAAAAATCAATGTTTGCACAAGTTGTCTTCGTTCAAACAAGGTTACCAGAGCTATCTGAGTATTCAATCAAAAATTAAAACACTATTAAAAGGTGCAGATATTCTGCACCTTTTTTGCGTGTGTCATATGGTGTTGATTACTCTGTTTATAAACAATCACAGACAATGAATTTCTAAAATAAAATGCATATCAGCAAAGGATTTTCGTATGCTGATATGCATTTATTGTTTATTTAGCTTCTGCTGTCGGCCCTTTTGTTTTCTGAGTCTTTCTTTCTCGTTTTATAACGTCTTCTTTTATTATTCTGTAAACTGCCGCAAATATCGGAACACCTATAAGCATTCCTATTATTCCCATCACTCCACCCCCGATTGTTATGGCAGCCAGAACCCATACAGGCGGAAGTCCGATTGAATCACCAACAACTTTGGGATATATTAAATTGCCTTCGATTTGCTGAAGAACAATTATGAACACAAGGAACAAAAGAGCTTTCATCGGTGACACCGTAAGAATCATTATCGCTCCGACAATTGAGCCAATATAGGGACCCGCTATGGGAATTATGGCAGTAAACCCGATAAAAACGCTTATCATCTGCGCATAAGGGAATTTAAATATCATCATTCCAATAGTACAAAGAATCCAAAGTATTACTGCCTCTATGCACTGTCCCACTATGAATTTTCTGAATGATTCATTAAGGATTCTTGATACATAAATTATTTTGTTTTCGTATTTTGGAACATACGTATGAATAAGGCGTTTTGTCTGAGAGTTTAATTTATCCCTGCTGAGCATATAGTATATTGAAAAAATAAGACTGAGAAAAATTGTAATTACTGTTGATACAGTAGAAACAAAAACACTTATAAGTGCCTCTGCCGCAGATGTTATTCCCGTTGCAACGACATTTACTATCTTCTCAACCGCATCAGGCCAGTTTATTCCTTTGAATGCCATAAGGATATCCTCCGGAATATATTTTATGGCAAAATCACTCTCAATGACTTTCCCAATAAATGGCGGAATATGAGACCACAGAAAAGACAAACACGAAATCAGTTCCGGAATGACAAGCATTACAATCAGTGTCACTATTGCCACCATGCTGACAAGTGATGCTATGGCACATACATATGTTCTTGTCTTCTTTACTATTGTCTTGTGTGCATATTTTGGAAAATAGTATTTTTCATAGAAAGTCATCAGAATGTTCAGAACATACGCCACTGAAAAACCGGCAATCAAAGGAAAAAGCGATGTCAGGAGGTTTCCTAAAACCTCAGATATACTCTCCCAGTAATACATGGCCAGATATAACACAAAGGCAATAGCAGCAAGCTTTATGTATGGTTTCATATTTGTTGTTTTCATATTCATACGCCCTTTATAATTTTACACTTCTTTTATCATTATACACGAATTAGGCTCTATTGTAAACCTTATATCTTTCGTTGTGGCAACAATCGTCCCGTCAGTATCTTTATCAAGAAGATATATTTCATACTCTCCCGCCCTTTTGAAATCCAGTTCAATTTCTTTTGAAGGTTCATTTTCTTTGTCTGTATAGTATGTAACAACCGTAAGTGTTTTTCCGTCTTTGCCAACACCGCAGAGAGAATATATGTTTTCTATTTTTTCCTCTGAAGGAATTTCACCTTTCATATCATAAAACATACCGTACCAGTAAAGCGGATAATATCCCTTTCTCACTTCATAGGTATAGTAGTCAAATGCATTGCACCATATGTGAGGAATTGTACTGTAGTACATTAAGATATCAATGGATGAATGTTGCGCTTCGCTGATGCACGCCATAACAAAAGATGCACCTTTGGCAGACTGAATTGTTTTTATGGAATCGACAAATTCATCTGTCCAGCCTTTAACATAATTCCACTCATTGAGAATACTTTCGGCATATCCATATCCGTATTTATCAAGAAATGCCTTTAATCTGTCGGCTTTTTCCATCATTTGAATTGGTTCTGTGCAATATATGTGCCACGAGAAAAAGTCTATGGGAACATTCCTTTTTTGCATTTCGCAAAGAAAATCCTCTGCCCACTCTTCATTCCACGCAAGGGCAGGACCTCCGATTTTCAAGTTCGGAAAACATTTTTTCAGGTGCTTTGCAGTGATTTCATAGAGATCAAAGAACTCTGATTTCATACCTCCCCATGTACGCTTGTTGTCACTGTCGTCCCCATCAAGGTCAGGCTCATTCCATATTTCCCAGTATTCCATATCAAGTTCATATCCGTCTGCCCATCCTTCGGTGTAGTGACGTATGATGTGTTCACAGACAGATGCCCACCTCTGAAAATCTTTGGGCGGAAGTGTATCATGTTTTTTTATCTGATGTTCTATGGTCTGTCCAAGTCTGAAAAAAGTTTTTGTGCCTGCATCAAGCCAGGTGAGAATTGCCTCATCTGTGCAGGCAAAATCATATGATTCAGGATCGGCAACATCTTTTTCAAAATCAGGGAAAATTACACTTATATCATGTGCAAAAGGACCGCCGTAAACATGACATGCATTTGCATCGTGATTTCTTGCGTAGGGTATCCTTGCTGCTTTATATTCGTTAAAATTGCTCCTTGTCTGGTCATTGACATGTCTTTTGCACCAGGGACCGCCGTTTGTGGCATTTAAAATTTTGAAAGGTGTTAAAGGTTTTGATAAATCAAAAGATAATTTGTCCATATTTATTCTCCTTTTTATTTACACCATTTTAACAAAATTCGTTGTATCAATCAATGGAATATACCGATATTTTTATCTTTTTGCGATTCAAAAAAGATTTTCCTCTATGATTTCCACTGCATCTTCAATACAGCCGTCACAGGAACGAAGTCCCTCCCCTTTTAATCTTGAACAGATAATACTCTGATTTTTGCCTTCAAAAGCCTCCATCAGTTCTCGCCCAAGGGTGTAACTTTCCATTTTATTTGTCTGCGGAAGTGAATCAATCCCTGAACTCTTTTCAAGTCCTGCAAGAAAAACCATTGCGCTCACTGCACCGCACACCCCTTGAGTTCCACCCATTCCTCCGCCAAAGGCTTCGGAGATTCTGAAAAGTTCATCTTCTGAAAGATTGGTTTTATCAGCAAAAGTGCAGAGGACTGCCTGAGCACAGTTATATCCTTGTTTATGTTTATCTACTGCCATTTCTTTTCTTGTCATTTTTGTATCTCCTTATATTAATATTTTTTCTGAAAGTTTATATTCTGAATATTGATATATAAATATTTATGTGTTAATATTATACATATACCTTTACCTTACGGAAGGAATCAGTTATGAAAGAATGTTCAAAATTTTTCAAAAACTCAAAATGTGAATATTTTCCCTGCCACAAAGTCAATGAAACAGAAAATTTTAACTGTCTTTTCTGCTATTGTCCGCTATATTCTTTTGGTGATGACTGCGGCGGCAATTTCACTTACACCCCTGATGGAATCAAGGATTGTTCGGATTGTACAATTGTACACTTGCCAAAGGGATACGATTTTGTTATGGAAAAACTAAACAGCAAAACAAAATAGTCAAAACTATCTTCAGGACATATGCCATAAATTAGCGTATGTCCTTATCTATTTAAAAACTTTCTTTACTGCCTCTAAATAGCCGTAGCCGTGTTTATTATCCGGCTCAAGATAACTTGTTTCTGTCCACTCGTTCCAACTGTTGATTGTAATGAGGGATACACCGCTTTCATCTGCAAATTCTTTCACAGCCAGAAGTGCTTTTTCAAAATTTTCAGGAGTGTTGTTTTTGACAACTCCTACCCTATAGTCTTTAAAGCGTGGGTTATTGTCCCAACCAATGGAAACATGAGGGAAATATGGGATTTCATAGCTCTCTTTTGCTTTTTTCCACTCTTTTTTTGCATCTTCAAGAATTTCTTCATAGTCTCTGTCCATGTCGGTAAAGTGTACAAACTGATAGTGCGTCAGTGAAGAAAATCCCATTTTAGAAACAAGATTTGAGTCTGTCACCATAACCTCACCGTCAACTCCGGTTATACTCTCAGTTTCACCATTCCAACGGATAAACTGAAAATGAACTCCGTCAAACCCATATTTTTTTGATTCTTCCCTGAGCCAGTTCATTGCATCTATGGCGCCTTCAACTCCGCCAAGGCCAACCACAAAATTATTCATTTCATATATGCTTATGACAGGTTTATTATCAATTTTATAATAATTATCTTTTATAAAATATTTTTCGAGCCATCTTTTTCCAATAATTTCAAACTGTTGTCTGTCTGCTTTTCCCTGCCATATTACATCGGTAAACTCATCTGAATTTCGCTTGTCCCAGGTGTAGTTTGCATCGTGATTTGCCCACATAAGATAAAACTTCATCTTATCACAATTGGGAGCCTTTAAAAATCCGTCATTGAGACAGTTTTCAAGGAATGGTCTGTCATCGTACCAGTACCAGTCATATATAAAAACATTAACTCCATGATCAAGTGCAGCATCAATCTGCATACTCATAACATATGGGTCTGCTTCATTGACATATCCCCACAAAGGTTTTCTGTCCCAGCTGTATCCGTTTGATTTTGGGGAAGAGTTTTTCACAGACTGCCATTCACCGATTCCCTCTTCCCAGAAAAGTCTTGTCCTTGGTTCATCGCCTGTGTATGCGGGCCACACATAGGCTGCAATATCATATTTTTTCATTATAATTCCCTCTTATGTTTTATAAAATTTATTTTCACACAAAAACCAACGCTACTGAAACCACGCTCAAAAGCACGAACGCACCAAGCCACGCGAAAAGATATTTTAACGATTTTTTTACCCTTATGTGTATCATACTGTATCCTGATGACAAATCAACTTTAGAAATCTTATTTGAAAACATTTCACAAACATCCACTCGGTTATTTTCAAAAATTTCTTTTACTTGCTCATCACCTAAAAGAGAATGTGTGAACTTTTCAATAATGAGGTATTCATCCCCTGACTCAAGTGTGCCTACATAACGGGAAAAGGAGTTTTTCTGCATCTCTTCATCCAATTGCTGAATATCGGCAACCTGCGGGAAATCTACTCTTTCGCATTTTTTTATCTTTTTGAAATACTTATATACAAAAACCTCTCCGTGACCTGCTGCAAAGACGTTTTTGCCCTCAGTGTACAGAAGCGATGCTCCGGCGGTTTCAGGGCCTGAAAAGATGCTATCCATCATTTCTTTGATGTCATACTGAAATTTTACCCTGACCTTGCCCTGACTTCTGGCATTTAGCATATTCCTTAAAAAAACATTCACTTTTTCAAGGTTTCCTTTGAGGGATGGAACGCAGAATATGTGCTTTTTTCCGATGGATTTAAAGCGCACTTCCATATTTTCGCATACACCTTTTGAAAAAGATGAAATGTTATCTGCAAAAATCCCATGATGTACATCATCCATATTATCACCGACACGGGATAATACGTCTACTATATAGTAAAATGACATAACATGTCCTCCGTTTTCTGATTATGGGAAGATTATATCATAAAAATCCGGACAATTCAACCATGCAAAAATAAAATTCTATTGAAATAAAATGAATACTGAAGTATAATAATGTCATAAAATGTAAAGGAATGTGTGTTATGTGTATTTCAAAGTTGTATGAAGAAATTAAAGAAGAAATCATAAGTATCCGCAGAAGGATTCATTCACGACCCGAGACCGCTTTCATGGAGTTTGAAACAGCCGATACAATATGCCAATTTCTCGACAAATACAAAATCAGGTATAAAAGTCATATCGCAAAAACAGGAATATGTGCATATATCGGTGATGAGAGCAAAGGAAAAACCGTCGTTTTCAGAGCGGATATGGATGCATTGGAAATTGAAGAGAAAACAGGACTTGAATATTCATCTGAAATAAAAGGTGTTATGCATGCCTGCGGTCACGACATCCACATTGCAAATGCACTCGGCATATGTTATGTTTTAAAAAATTTTGAAGAAAGTCTTCAGGGATGTGTTAAAGTCATTTTCCAACCTGCAGAAGAAGGAGCAGGGGGAGCGCTTCCGATGATAGAGGAAGGTGTTCTTGAAAACAGTGTGGATTTATGTCTTGGAATGCATGTGTCACCATCTTACGAAACAGGAACATTATACTTTAAAGAAGGAGCTCTTATGGCATCTCCCGATGATTTTACGATTGAGTTTATCGGAAAAGGAGCTCACGGTGCGGAACCGGAAAAAGGAATAAATCCGATTACAGTCGCATGTGATTTTATTTGTGGAGTGCACGGGGAACTTTCAAAAAAAATCTCGTTTGAAGAAAATGTTTTTACGGTATGTTCCATAAATGGCGGAATTTCAAACAATGTCATTCCGGACCGTGTCAATGTCAGCGGAACTTTCAGAAGTTTTAGCCAAAATGACAGAAAACTTTGTGAAAAAACCCTCAACGAATATGCGCAAAGTGTTTGTGCTTCATACGATGCGGGATACAAACTCACATACAACTATATGTTCCCACCGCTTATTAACAACCCCGAGGAATGCAAAAAGCTGAAAACCTTTGCAACATCCCGTATTGAAAGCAGTAGGGTAAAAGAACTTGAAAAACCGCTGATGACAGGGGAAGATTTCGCATATTTTGCTCAAAAATATCCTTCGGTTTTTGTTTGGGCAGGATGCAAAAAAGAAGGTTTTGACTGCAGTTTACATTCATCAAATTTTGTGGCTGATGAAAATGTACTTGACACAGTAGTAAAGCTTTTTTCAGAGTATATAATTGAATATCTTAAAATATGAAAATTCGGAATGCTTTCGAATCCGAACCGACAGTATGTAACAGGGAGTGTAAAAAAATTGATTTCTCACTCCCTGTTACTTTTTTGCTTTATAGAAATACACGAAGAATTCGGTTTGCAAAATGTGATATATATCAAATAAACTCGCAATTTGATGCAGTCTCTAACAATCTTCAAGTTAAGATTCTTTATCATTTGATATTTCTTTTTACATACTCATCCGTTATTTTAAAAACTACAGAGCTACACCCAATAAGACCTATAAGATTTGGGACAGACATTAGGCCATTGAAAATGTCCGAAATCTCCCAGACCGTTTTGAGGCTCATAACCGACCCAAGGACTATGCAAAAAATGTAAAGCATTTTGTATATGGCGGAAAAGGAACTTCCAAATAAAAATTCCCATGCTTTTTCACCGTAATAGGACCATCCGATTACCGTTGAAAATGCAAACAAAATGATTGAAACAGACAAGAGTTTTTCCGACCATTTCCCCAACTTCAATCCAAAAGCATATGCTACAAGCGACGCCCCTTCAACTTCTTCCAGCACAACTCGGGTTACGGGTACATTTTTGTCGGTTGTTATGTTTCCGTTTTTATCCTCTCTGAGTCCTTTTAATGCCATTATATTTGTGTATGTATAATTTGTATCTGACGGTTTAAACAGCATCTCTCCTTTTTTAGATTTGACAAATATCGGATTTGCAACAGTATCCGCAAGCGGTATTTCTCCTTTGACATCATCTTTTACGGAAACATATGTGGTATTATCTGAAACATTTTCGAGCCCTTTCGAAATGGTAACAGGTCTGCAGGTTGTGCTGAGGATGACAAAGGCTGTGAGAGTGCATATAACAATAGTGTCTGTAAAAACCGAAAAAATACCCCACATCCCCTGAATCACCGGCTCTTTTGTATCTGACGACGCGTGCATAATAACGCCTGAGCCAAGTCCTGCCTCATTTGAAAATATGCCTCTTTTAAACCCAAGTGATATACTTTGTTTTATTGCCAGACCTCCCGCACCGCCAAGAATTGAACGGGTGGAAAAAGCATTTTTAAATATGGAAGTGAATACATAGGGAATACTTTTAAAGTTCATTAAAAAAATCATCAATGTACAGGCTATGTAGAAAACAGACATGGCAGGAACAAATTTTTCCATAATTGCACCTATTCTTTTTATGCCGCCAAAAATAATAAAACTTGATATGCAGGCAATGAAAATTCCGGTATAAAGAGATGATACTCCATAGTCAGACCGAATAATTTTTGATATAGAATTTACCTGCGTCATATTTCCCATGCCAAAGGATGCAAATATACAAAATATGCAAAACATCACTGCAAGAATTTTGCCGACATATCTCATACCTTTCCTTTTGCCAAGTCCGTCTCTGAGATAATACATTGGACCTCCGCACCACCTACCGGATATATCTTTTGTGCGATAGTGCATTCCCAGAACAATTTCACTATAGCTTGTCATCATACCAAACAGCGCAGATACCCACATCCAGAAAACTGCGCCGGGACCTCCTGTTGCTATTGCCATCGCCACTCCGGATATATTTCCGGTTCCAATTGTTGAAGCAAGTGCACTGCAAACAGCTTGAAATCCGGAAATTTCTCTGATATCAGACTTTGATTTGGTTTCCCTTTTTCCAACAAGGGTTCCTATTGTATTTTTCATCCAATGTGAAAAATGTCTGAATTGAAAAAATCTGTTTCCCCGAGACATTCCGATTCCCGTTATTACAATGAGAAAAAGTGTGGGTAACCCCCACACAAATCCTCCTAATTTTTCTATACATTTTTGAATCAGACTATACATTTTCATTTCACATATCTTTTCGGAATAAGAACCGGAACTCCGGGGATAATCGGATTGTCTTTATCAAGAGAGTTCACATCTATTATTTCCTCACAAGTGGTATTATACTTTTTTGCAATATCCCAAAGTGTCTTTGAATCATCCGGATAATATACAAGAATACTTGGCTGCTCATCCTTTTTTACAGATGATTTTTCATCAAGAGAAAATGATGTTATAGTCTGGGTTTCGGCATCTGAAACTATGGCAGAACTTAACTTTATCACAGTTCTTATCTGAATATCTGAAGTTGAGGTCATAACAAATCCCGAACTTATTACGGAAGCATCGGCAAGCGCCTGACAGGATTTGTCTGCAAAAGAAAACTCAATTTCTGTCTCAAAAGGTGTCACACCTTTTGCAGAGTGTAAATTGTCATATTCATCACAATAGATTGCTGTACTTTCCATTGTTCCTTCGATTTTCACTACACCATCTGAAATATGTGATTCCATTTTTGTTATGTCACTCCACGCACAGTAAACTTTTGATATGGGTGACGAAGGATTCGTTGAAACAAGGGTGTCTTTTACGCTGATACGTGTTTCTTTTACATCGGACACCTTTGAAAGAATACATTTATTAAGTCTGATATCATATGCATAATCAGGACTGTATATATCGGTTGCAATCGTGTTGCTTTCTTCAGCATAACCCCATATATTACCTCTGATTACGATTGAAACTGTCATTTGTACGGTGTCATCATCATTAGGCAATTCATAGTCGACCGATGATATTTCAAAGTGAGAAATCAAGGTCTGATCAGAAGCAAGATTCTCTATGTCAACAATCTCTGTGTATGGAATCTCTGTGCTGTAGCCTGATATTTTTCCGTCATCGTTATATAATATAAAGACGTTAACAATCCCTTTTATAACCGCCTTATTATTAACTGCCTTTATCTCTGAAACTTCATTATAAGCCTGAATATCATATATTTCAAATCCTTCTCCCGCACCAATGTCAACGGTATCTGACACAACAAATTCCAGTCTGTTGCTTGCACGCAGTGTGTCATAACTATATTCACAGCTCTTATATGCAAGAGATTCGGGGATTTCCTCGCCACTTATAACTTCTGTTTTACTAATATCAATTGCATTTATTTGGATCTCAACATTAGCCTCAACACTTATTTTTCTTGAATTTACAACTTCACACAATGATTTTGTTACACCGCATCCATACTTTATTGCCGTGTCCTCCGTAATACCGTTTTTCTCACAGACACAGCCAAAAGGTGTGCTATACTCTATCGTACAAATATTGGTAGGATTTTCCTCACCAACGTACAGAATATTATGCCTTATTTTGCCCGAGAAATTAATCTTGTCCTTCTTTATATGACTATCTGCCAAGTCCACAACTGATTTTACAGCAAGAACCTTAAATATATCAGGTTTTGTATCCGGCACTATTATGTCCGACTGAACCGTAGTGTTGGCATTTGATATTATGCTTTTTCCCGAAGCGGGCAAAGAACACATTTTAAATTCCATAAAACCATCCCTCCACATATTCTTTTTTAAAATATATGAAGAGAAAGGTTTGGTTATAACCATATTTTTTCACTATAGAAACGAAATTCTACATCAAAAAACAAAGACTTCACAAATTGAAGTCTTTGTTTTTTGATTAAGTATAATCTTTTATTTTAAATTAAAGAGCAGCTTTTGCTTTTTCAACAAGCTGTGTAAATGCTGCGGGGTCTGCAATAGCAATTTCAGAGAGCATCTTTCTGTTGATGTCAACTCCTGCTTTTTTAAGACCATTCATAAACTGAGAATAGTTGATTCCATTAAGTTTAGCAGCAGCGCTGATTCTGGTGATCCAGAGTCTTCTGAAATCTCTTTTTCTCTGTTTTCTGCCAATGTATGCATATACAAGTGACTTCATAACTGCCTGTTTGGCGGTTCTGAAACATTTGCTTTTTGCTCCTCTATAACCTTTTGCAAGTTTTAAAACTCTTTTACGTCTTTTTCTTGTAGCCATAGCGCCTTTAACTCTAGCCATTTTAAAACGCCTCCCTCTATATTATTTATACAATATCAGTCTCTTGATTGTAGCTGCATTTGCTTTTGAAGCATATGTGTGCTTTCTCAAAGCTCTTTTTCTCTTTGTGGATTTCTTAGTAAGAATGTGTCTTCTGAAAGCTTGGTTTTTCTTTACCTTTCCATTTTTGGTAAGACCGAATCTTTTTGCTGCGCCTCTATGAGTTTTAATTTTAGGCATCTCTTTACACTCCTTCCAAAATTTTAAATACTGTAAATTTAGTGACTTATTTCGGTGCTACTGTCATAGTCATATTTCTTCCTTCAAGTTTAGCTCCCTTTTCAACAGTACCTGCATCGGATACAGCTTCCGCAAATTTTTCCAGAAGATCTGTTCCAAGCTGTGTGTGATGAAGTTCTCTTCCCCTAAATCGAATTGTGATTTTGACTTTGTCACCTGAACTTAAAAACTTTTTGGTATGATTTACTTTTGTCTGAAAATCATGAACATCAATTGCCGGTCGCATCTGAATTTCTTTGACGCTTACGGTTTTCTGATTCTTTCTGGCTTCCTTTTCTCTTTTTGCCATTTCAAAACGATATTTACCGTAATCCATTATTTTACAAACGGGCGGTTTAGCCTGAGGAGCAATCTTTACAAGATCCATTCCTCTTTCTTCAGCTTTTTTCATAGCAATATCAATTGTAACGATATCAAGCTGGGAACCGTCAGAATCAATTAATCTTACTTCTTTGTCTTTGATTTCTTCATTAATCAACAAGTCTTTGTTACTGATGACAAAACACCTCCATAAAAACATTTTGCACTAAAAAAAGTGGGCGAAATCCACCCACTTATTGCTTGAAAAATAAGTATTAACCTTATAAGTACCTTTAAACCATAAGGTGAGAGGTGGACCTCTGCTTTACTTTACTGTGTTATTATATCACTTGTGACATCAAATGTCAACATAAAAATTACTAAAATTTAGTTTTATTCGCCTGTATATTTAAACAAATTCCACGGATAGGCATCTTTTGGCGGAAAAGATGTGAAATGAGATTCTTCTGTATTGGCAAAAAGTTTGAGGCAAAGTTTGTGTGACCACAGACTGACATTACATTTATTATCTTTGCTTCCATATTTTCCGTCTCCGCAAAGAGGCATTTTTCTTGATGAAAATTGAACTCTTATCTGATGGGTTCGTCCTGTGTGAAGTTTAATTTCCACAAGGGAAAGATTTTTCTCACCACATTCAACCGTCTCCTTCACTACATATTCAAGAGAGGCTTTTTTGACTCCTTTTCTCATTCTTTTTACCACAAACGATTTGTTTTTTGCAGAATCTTTGAAAAGCAAATCTTCCAAAACTCCCGCTTTTTCATCCGGCACACCTTCAATTACGGCAATATAGGTTTTATCTATTTCCTTATTTTCGGAAAGCTTTGAAAATAGGAAGCACTGTTTGGGTTTTTGGCAAACACAATCAATCCTCCGACTACCGTATCAAGGCGATTTATTACTGATGCATATCCATATTTTTCTTTCAGAATATCCGACAGCCCGCCGGAAGAAGAAGTGTGCTGTGATGATATGCCAGCAGGCTTTATTATTATCACTACATCTTCATTTTCATATACAATATTCATAACCTTTTACCACCAAATAACAAATAAAACTTTAAGAGAATAAAAACAAATCACAATACACTTACAGACCTATTCAGATTAAAACAGATATAGAAACCCGCAAAAAATACGTATTTATCATATTTTAGTGTCTTGTTTCTATCCTTAAATTTTGAACGGGGTGTAAAAAATCAAACAAATTTTTTACACCCCGTTTACGTTTATATTATAATCAGATGCATTTACTTCACTTCCATATAATCATCTGCGTGAATTATGGGAGTTACAACTTCAACGTTCTGATATATCGGAAGACCTGTTCCGGCAGGAATAAGTTTACCGATGATAACGTTTTCTTTAAGACCGATGAGAGGATCTTTTTTTCCTTTGATTGCGGCATCGGTAAGAACTCTGGTTGTTTCCTGGAAGGATGCTGCAGAGAGGAATGAGTCTGTTGCAAGAGCTGTTTTGGTAATACCCAAAAGCACAGGTTTTGAAACAGGTGCTGCAAGTCCTTTTTCGAGCATTTCTTCTTTAACGTGTTCAAATTCACTTCTATCAACCATTGAACCGATGAGAAGGTTACTGTCACCGGGATCTTCGATTCTTACTTTTCTTATCATCTGTCTTACGATAACTTCAATGTGTTTATCGTTGATATCAATACCCTGGAGACGGTATACTCTCTGTACTTCTCTTGTGAGATAATCTGTAACAGCGGTAAGACCTGCCTGATCGGATATCTTTCCTTTGATTGTGAGAAGATCCTGAGGATAGATTGAACCTTCTGTAAGTTCATCACCTGCTGAAATCTTCTGACCGTCTGTAACTTTGAGTCTTGAACCGTAGGGAATGAGGTAGTTGCTTGTTACGCCGTTTTCGTCTGTAATAACAACTTCTCTTTTCTTCTTGGTTTCTTCAATCTTAACAGTACCGTCTTCGTTGGAAAGAATTGCAACACCCTTGGGCTTACGAGCCTCGAAGAGTTCCTCGACTCTGGGGAGACCCTGAGTGATATCGTCGCCGGCAACACCGCCTGTGTGGAATGTTCTCATTGTAAGCTGTGTACCGGGTTCACCGATTGACTGTGCTGCTATGATACCAACTGCTTCACCGGCATTTACAAGTTCAGATGTTGCAAGGTTGGAGCCGTAACATTTAGCACAAACACCGATTCTTGCTTTACATGTGAGTATACTTCTGATTTCAACTTCTTCAATTCCGGCATCGCAGATTTTCTTTGCAAGATCTTCATTGATGAGTTCGTCTGCTTTTACAATGATTTCACCTGTTTCAGGATGTGCAATGTCACGAAGTGATACTCTGCCGTTGAGTCTGTCTCTGAGTCCTTCGATAACTTCGTTACCGTCGGTGATTGCTTTAACAACAACACCGTGGTCAATTCCGCAGTCTTTTTCACGGATAATAACATCCTGAGATACGTCGACAAGTCTTCTTGTGAGGTAACCTGAGTCTGCTGTACGAAGAGCAGTATCGGCAAGACCTTTACGGGCACCGTGAGTTGAGATGAAGTATTCCAAAACGTTAAGACCTTCACGGAAGTTAGCCTTGATAGGAATTTCGATTGCACGACCTGAGGTATCAGCCATAAGACCACGCATACCTGCAAGCTGTTTAATCTGGTCTTTACTACCACGGGCACCGGAAGTTGCCATCATGTAGATGGGGTTATACTGATCAAGATTGTCAATAAGGTCATCTGAAATGTCATCAACTGCTTCATTCCAGGATGCAATTACCTTGTTGTATCTTTCTTCATCACTTATGAGACCTCTCTTATACTGCTTTGTGATTTTATCAACCTTTGACTGTGCCAGGTCGAGATGTTCCTGTTTTGTTTCAGGAATGATAATATCAGATACGCTAATTGTGAGAGCACCTCTTGTGGAGAACTTGTAACCAAGAGATTTGATGTGGTCAAGTACGCCTGCTGTAACTGTTGTTCCGTGAACTTTGATACAGTTATCACAGATTCTTCCAAGTCCTTTTTTGTCAGCAACGTAGTTCATACCGATTTCGAGTGTGAGAGGACCTTCTTTGGTTCTGTCAACAAGACCGATATCCTGAGGAATATTTTCATTGAAAATAATCTTTCCTGCAGTAGCATCAATAATGCCGGAAACTGTTTCGCCGTCTATTTCTTTTGAAGTATATACTTTTATGGGAGCGTGGAGTCCGAGAGCACCGCTGTCGTATGCCATGAGAACTTCATCAAAACTTGAGAAACTCTTTCCTTCTCCGTCTTCTCCGGGGAAGCACCCTTCTTCTGTGAAGGTTGCCTGTTTTTTGCCTTCTGCTTCAAGTTCAAGGTTAATCCAATGGAGACCTTTGCCTTTTGTTATGGCTTTTTTGTTGCTCTTATTGAATTCCTGATTGCTGAGGTAGCATACCACATCTCCTGCTTCAAAGCCTGAGTCACCGGGATCAAGGATTTTAACCTCTTTGGGTTTAATGATGGTGAGATAGTAACTACCAAGAACCATATCCTGTGTAGGAACGGTTACAGTTTTACCATCCTGAGGTTTGAGAAGGTTATTTGCAGAGAGCATAAGGAATCTTGCTTCTGCCTGAGCCTCAGGTGAAAGAGGTACGTGAACAGCCATCTGGTCACCGTCGAAGTCCGCGTTAAACGCTGTACATACGAGGGGGTGAAGTTTGATTGCTCTTCCCTCTACAAGCACGGGTTCAAATGCCTGAATACCGAGTCTGTGAAGTGTGGGGGCACGGTTAAGGAACACGGGGTGTTCTTTGATTACATCTTCGAGCATATCCCATACTTCAGGTCTTACCCTTTCAACCATACGTTTTGCACTCTTTATGTTATGGCAAAGTCCGTCTTCTACCAGTTTCTTCATTACGAAGGGCTTGAAGAGTTCAAGTGCCATTTCTTTTGGAAGACCGCACTGATAGATTTTAAGGTTTGGTCCTACAACGATAACTGAACGGCCTGAATAGTCAACACGCTTACCGAGAAGGTTCTGACGGAAACGTCCCTGCTTACCTTTGAGCATATCTGAAAGAGATTTCAAAGGACGGTTTCCGGGGCCTGTAACAGGACGGCCTCTTCTGCCGTTATCTATGAGGGCATCAACAGCCTCCTGAAGCATTCTTTTTTCATTGCGGACAATGATGTCGGGAGCTTCAAGTTCCAAAAGTCTCTTGAGACGGTTGTTTCTGTTGATTACTCTTCTGTAAAGATCGTTGAGGTCAGATGTTGCAAATCTTCCACCGTCAAGTTGAACCATAGGTCTGATTTCAGGTGGAATTACGGGAACAACATCCATTACCATCCATTCAGGTCTGTTACCTGAAAGTCTGAATGCCTCTACAACTTCAAGTCTTTTTGCAATACGGATTTTTTTCTGTCCCTGAGAAGATTCAAGTTCTTCTTTGAGTTCTTTGGAAAGTTCTTCGAGGTCGATTGCCTGAAGAAGTTCTTTAACTGCTTCTGCACCCATACCTGCTCTAAAACTTTCTCTTCCGTATTTTTCTGTATAATCTCTGAATTCTTTTTCACTTAAGGTCTGTTTTTCCTCAAGGTCTGTTCTGCCCGGATCAATTACAACATATGAGGCAAAATAGAGAATTCTTTCTAAGATTCTGGGTGACATATCAAGGATAAGTCCCATACGGCTGGGAATACCCTTGAAGTACCAGATGTGAGATACGGGAGCTGCAAGTTCAATGTGTCCCATACGCTCTCTACGAACCTTTGAACGGGTTACTTCAACTCCGCATCGGTCGCAGACAATACCTTTATAACGTATTCTTTTGTATTTTCCACAGTAACATTCCCAGTCTTTCTGAGGTCCGAAGATTTTTTCGCAGAAAAGTCCGTCACGCTCAGGCTTGAGAGTTCTGTAGTTAATTGTTTCCGGCTTTTTAACTTCGCCGTGTGACCATTCCCTGATTTTCTCGGGAGAAGCCAAACCAATCTTTATGGATTCAAAATCATTAAATGTTGACATAAGCTTTCTCCTTTCTTACTGATCACCAAATTCATCATCCATTGAGTCAATAGAACTGTCAATGTCGTCTATATCGTCAAGATCTACTATATACTCGTCACCCATATCGAGAATATCCGGGGCTTCAAGTGAGTCAAAGTCATCATCGTCATCACCTAAGATGTCTGAAAAATCAAGTTCATCATCATCTTCTTCGGATGAAACATCATCATCGTCAAAAAGTTCATCAACGTCTTCCATACCATCGGATTCTGCTTCAGTTTCGTCAGATGAATCAAATCCATCATAGAAATCGTCCTCGTTACCTTCAAGGTTGAGTCTGAGATCTGTATCTTCATCATCATCAGATTCTCTGATAACAATAACTTCGTCGTTTGCATCAAGCACCTGAACGTCAAGTCCAAGACTCTGAAGTTCTTTTATGAGAACTTTGAAAGACTCAGGAACACCCGGTTTGGGTACGTTTTCACCTTTAACGATGGATTCATAGGTTTTGACACGACCTACAACATCATCGGATTTAACGGTGAGGATTTCCTGAAGTGTATATGCGGCACCATATGCTTCAAGTGCCCAAACTTCCATTTCACCAAATCTCTGTCCACCGAACTGTGCCTTACCGCCGAGAGGCTGCTGAGTAACAAGTGAGTAAGGACCTGTTGAACGGGCATGAATTTTATCATCAACAAGGTGGTGAAGTTTGAGATAATACATATATCCGACGGTTACCGGGCTGTCAAAAGGATCACCGGTACGTCCGTCATAGAGAATTGTTTTACCGTCAAGAGATTTGCCTGCCATTTCCAGAGTTTTGAAAATGTCTTTTTCTGTAGCACCGTCAAATACGGGTGTGGCAATCTTCCAGCCAAGTGCCTTTGCGGCATAGCCAAGATGAACTTCGAGAACCTGTCCGATATTCATTCGGGAAGGAACACCGAGGGGGTTAAGAACTATCTGGAGAGGTGTGCCGTCGGGAAGGAAAGGCATATCTTCTTCAGGAAGAATTCTTGAAATAACACCTTTATTTCCGTGACGTCCTGCCATTTTATCACCAACAGAGATTTTTCTCTTCTGTGCGATATAGCAACGTACAAGCTGGTTAACTCCGGGAGGAAGTTCATCACCGTTTTCACGGGTGAATATTTTAACATCTACAACAATACCTGCTTCACCGTGGGGAACACGAAGTGATGTGTCTCTTACATCTCTTGCCTTTTCACCAAAGATTGCACGAAGAAGTCTTTCTTCTGCTGAAAGTTCGGTTTCACCTTTTGGTGTTACTTTACCAACAAGGATATCCCCTGCTCTTACTTCAGCACCGATGCGTACGATACCTCTTTCATCAATATCTTTGAGGGCATCTTCACCGACATTTGAAATGTCACGTGTGATTTCTTCTGCACCAAGTTTTGTGTCACGTGCTTCACATTCATATTCTTCGATATGAATTGAAGTGAATACGTCTTCTTTTACAAGACGTTCATTAATAAGGATAGCATCCTCGTAGTTATAACCTTCCCAGGTCATAAATCCAATAAGGATATTCTTACCGAGGGAGATTTCACCGTTTGCAGTTGAAGGACCGTCGGCGATGATATCACCTTTTTTAACTCTTTCACCATTGGAAACAATAGGTTTCTGGTTTATACAGGTGCTCTGGTTTGAACGGAGGAATTTTATGAATTTGTAACTGCGAACGTTTCCGTCGTCTTCACGAACGAGAACTTCGTCAGCACCAACTCTTATAACTTCACCGTCTTCTTTTGCAAGTACGCAAACACCTGAATCTTTTGCCGCTTTATATTCCATACCTGTGCCGACAATAGGTGATTCTGTCTTTAAAAGAGGAACCGCCTGACGCTGCATGTTTGAACCCATGAGAGCACGAACGGCGTCATCGTTTTCAAGGAAGGGAATCATTGCTGTAGCAACAGAAACAATCTGTTTTGGTGATACGTCAACATAGTCAACTTTTTCAGGATCAACTTCGATGAATTCGTCTCTGTATCTTACAATTACTTTATCATTTACGAAAGAACCGTCTTCTGCAAGTTTTTCTGATGCAGGAGCAACCATATAGTTATCTTCCACATCCGCAGTCATATATGAAATTTCATCTGTAACCTTGAGTGTTTCTTTGTCAAATTTTCTGTAGGGTGCTTCAATGAATCCGTATTCATTGATTCTTGCATAGCATGCAAGGGAGTTGATAAGACCGATGTTAGGACCTTCAGGTGTTTCGATAGGACACATTCTGCCATAGTGAGAATGGTGAACGTCACGGACTTCAAAGCCCGCTCTTTCTCTCGAAAGACCGCCGGGACCGAGAGCAGAAAGTCTTCTTTTGTGAGTGAGTTCCGCCAGGGGGTTGGTCTGATCCATGAACTGTGAAAGCTGTGAAGAACCGAAGAATTCTTTGATTGCAGAAACTACAGGTCTTGAATTTATGAGAAGCTGAGGTGTGATTGCATCAAGATCCTGAATTGTCATTCTTTCTCTTACAACTCTTTCAAGTCTTGAAAGACCGATGCGGAACTGATTTTGCAAAAGTTCGCCGACTGCACGAAGTCTTCTGTTTCCAAGATGGTCAATGTCATCTGTGGTACCTATGCCGTATACAAGGTTGTTGTGGTAGTTAATGGAAGCATAGATATCTTCAGTTATGATATGTTTGGGAACAAGGTCGTTCATTCTTTCTTTGATAAGTTTTGCAAGTTCCTCAACATCGTCAGAAGATGCAAGGATTTCTTTTAAGACGCTGAACTTAACCTTTTCTGTTATTTCATATTCTGAAATTGCCTCGATAAGTTCGGGGCTGATGTGGTCTTTGATGTCAACCATATCATTTGTGAAAATTTTGATTTCTTTATCTTCAACTTTCACCCATACGGTGTTGATTCCTGCTTTTTCAAGAAGTTTTGCTTTTTCAGAAGATACGCACTCGCCTGCTTCCGCAAGAATTTCACCTGTTTCTTCATCAACTACGGGTTTTGCAAGTATCTGATTTTTCACTCTTGCAGAAAGTGAAAGTTTTTTGTTGAATTTAAAACGGCCAACCTTTGAAAGGTCATAACGTTTTGCATCAAAGAAAAGTCCGTTTATAAGTGTGGTGGCACTCTCAACTGTGGGAGGCTCGCCCGGACGGAGTTTTTTGTATATTTCAATCAATGCTTCTTCAGCATTTGTTGTGAAATCTTTTTCAAGAGTTGCGTTGATCTTTTCATCATAGCCGAACATTTCAAGAATTTCAGCATTGGTGTTAAGACCAAGAGCACGGATAAGTACAGTTACCGGCAGTTTACGGGTTCTGTCTATGCGCACGGAGAAAACGTCGTTGGAATCTGTTTCATATTCCAGCCACGCACCACGGTTTGGTATTACGGTAGCATCATAAAGTTCCTTACCGGTTTTGTCGTGCTGCATTGCAAAGTAGATGCCCGGTGAACGGACAACCTGGCTTACTATAACACGCTCAGCACCGTTAATGATGAAGGTACCCTGATCTGTCATGAGAGGGAATTCGCCCATGAAGATTTCCTGCTCCTTGACTTCGCCGGTTTCTTTGTTTATGAGCCTAACTTTAATCTTAAGGGGCTTGGAGTATGTCGCATCACGGGACTTGCACTCCTCGATGGAATACTTGGGGTTTTCATCCAGATAATAATCATCAAATTCAAGTATGAGATTACCTGAAAAGTCGCAAATAGGAGATACATCTTCCAGTACCTCTTTAAGACCTTTTTCGATGAACCACTGGTATGAATTTTTCTGCACCTCAATTAAGTTTGGCATCTCAAGAACTTCGTCAATCTTGGAGTAACTCATTCTTTCGTTCTTACCAAGCTTTATAGGATGTACCATGTTTCTATCACCTCATATATTTTATTTGCTGTCAGATAGATTTGTCAAAAGAATTGTTTCTTTTTTAAATCTGTGCAAACTCAGTAATAATGCATAATTGCAAACCAAGCAAAGCACAAAAAACCGTGATTATGCACAAGTAAAAATCCATAAAAACGGCTATAACTGCAATTTACAATAATAGCACAAAAAATATTATATGTCAAGCATTATTTTGAAAATTTTTTAAATTTTTCCATCACTTCATATATTTGTCACTAAGACCTTTGTCAAGAACATCTTTTGCATATTTTTTCGCAAGAACAAGTGAATGGAGTCTGTAATTTCCGCATTGAATTTCATTTTGTGCAGGTATTTCTTCTGATGTGAGAATAAGCTTGAGAGCACTTGTGAATCTTTCGGCAATTTCTCCCGATTCCCATTCTCCCCATATGGTCATATAAAACCCTGTGCGGCATCCCATTGGTGAAATGTCTATTATCTTTGATGCAAAACTGTCATCAAGTTCTCTTAAATAGGTTGCAAGAAGATGCTCAAGGGTGTGGATTCCCTCAGACTGCATCTCGTTCTCGTTTGGCTGCGTGAATCTTATATCAAATTTTGTCACCTTATCCCCTTTTTCGCCGTTATATACAGAGCATTTTCTCACAAAAGGGGCTTTTACTTTTGTGTGGTCAAGTTCAAAACTCTCCACCTTTGAAAATCTGTTTTCGTTCATAAGCTTTTTCCTCTCTTATATCAATGGTGATGGTTGTGGGGATCACCGTCTGCCAAAACCTTTGCAAGATGAACTTCTGTTTCATCAAAAACAGGAATTCCGTTTTCAATAAGTTTTCGTGCCGTTATGCCCTCGCCTGAAATCTTTGTGCCCGAAAATGTTCCGTCACAAATTCTTTTTGATCCGCAGGAAGGACTCCCCTGCTTTAAGATGGCAACTCTCACGCCCTCTTTTTTTGCAATTTCAAGAGCCTTTTGGGCACCTTTTTCAAAAAATGCCGTTACATCTTCTCCCTCTTTGTTGTAAACTTTTCCGTCTTTGATTTCGGAGGGGATTCTTGGTGTGGAAAGACCTCCAAGTTCTTCAGGACACACAGGAACAAGTCTGCCTGTGTTTTTCAGCACCTGAAAAAGAGGCGATTTTAAAATGTTGTTTCCGCCGTCATACTTGCAACAATATCCGTAAAGGCAAGCGGAAACCAAAATTTTTCCTTTTGATTTGTGAGGCATTTTATATCATTCCTTTGAAAAATGTTTGAGGCTGTCTCTTTGTTTTCAGACAGCCCCATAATTTGAACTATTAATTATTTTATAACTTTTATCCAACCCTCGGGTGCAGGGATTCTTCCCATCTGAATTCCTGTGAGAGTGTCGTAGAGTTTCTTTGTTACAGGTCCCATTTCAGTCATACCTGATGGCAAGCATATTTCTTTTCCGTGGTCAACAATTTTTCCGACAGGAGAAATTACTGCTGCAGTTCCGCAAAGACCGCATTCTGCCATTTCGGGAAGTTCTGTTGCATATATTTCTCTTTCTTCAACCTCAAGTCCGAGATACTCTTTTGCAACATACATAAGAGAACGACGTGTGATTGAGGGAAGAATTGTGTTTGATTTAGGTGTTACAACTTTGCCGTCTTTTGTGATGAAAATGAAGTTTGCACCGCCTGTTTCTTCAACTTTTGTGTGAGTTGCGGCATCAAGGTACATATTTTCATCAAATCCGCAGTTGTGGGCATCAACAATGTTATAAAGGCTCATTGCATAGTTAAGACCTGCTTTGATGTGGCCTGTGCCATGGGGTGCTGCACGGTCAAGGTCGGACACTCTGATGGTTAAGGGTTTAACTCCGCCTTTGAAATAGGGACCAACAGGTGTTACAAACATTCTGAACTGATATTCAGTTGCAGGTTTAACACCGATTACGGGGTTTGAACCAAATACAAAGGGGCGGATGTAGAGAGTTGCACCTGAACCGAAAGGCGGAACATATGCTTCGTTTGCTAAAACTACTTTCTCTACTGCATCTATAAATCTTTCTTTTGAGAATACGGGAATCTGAAGTCTTTCAGATGATGCAATGATACGGTCTGCATTAAGGTCAGGGCGGAAAACAACTATGTGTCCGTCTTCTGTTGTGTATGCTTTGAGACCTTCAAAACAAGTCTGTGCATACTGAAGTACTCCTGCACATTCGCTGATTACAACATTTGCATCTTCTGTGAGTTTACCTTCATCCCATGCACCGTCTTTATATTCAGAAACATATCTGTAATCGGTGGGTATGTAGGCAAAACCGAGATTGCCCCAATCGATATTTTTCTTTTCCATTGGAAATCATCCTTTCGTAACTGTGTGTTATATACATCAATAACTTTTATATCAAGATATTATAGCATATTTTTTTTAGGTTTGCAAGAGGTATGAATAATAGGTAATTATAGTTTTTTATTGCATCGATAATTTCTGCACAAAAATTATAACGCAACATTTTGTAGTTTGCAAAGTTTCATTTGTTGTAAATACATATGATACTTTATTGAAAATGAACATATGAAAATTTTCAGATATAAGTGTCAACTCATTAAAATCAATAGTAATAGCACAAAGGATACTATCAAGCAAAGAGAATCAGTTCGTAATGTTCCCCATAAATTATCCATCATTTCAAATCTCTGCGTTTTTTTGTCAACAAACATTTTTACATTCATACCGACCCATAGATTACTTGAATTTTCTTCTGGAACAACTTCTTTATATTCTATCTGCTTATTTTCTTCATTTATATTGACTTCAACCTCATATATGTATATGTTTTGCGTTCTATCTACCGTTCTTGTTTTATATGTCTCTTTTAAATTAATTACGGCTCCTTTATATACATCACCCTTTATTTTATGTGCAAAAATTCTGCATGTCGTAATTAAAATCTTGACTCCAAATATTAATATACCTAATAAACAAGCACCACCAAAACCCATAAAAAACACCTCATTCAATCTTTCTATCAATCATTAGTATATACCTGTATCTGATTAACTCTTTTAAAACCACAAAACACTAACTACTGTAACTCTATTTTAATCCCTTTTTCTGTATCAAAGATATAAGTCCATCCGAGTTCGTTTGTTATACAGTCCCATGTGAGGGGAAAATAGGTTACATTTCTGAAATTCAAAACAGGATATTCTTGGTTGTTATTATCAATCTTTTTTCCGTTTACGAATATATCATATTTTGGAACAACAGCATAGAGATTCCACTCACTTTTATTGTCTGCTTTGTCATATTCCAAAGGCTCGGCGTGGGACTGTTCTTTTGTTATATAAAGACCTTTTTCCATGCTCCAGTCTGTTGTGACTCCAAGCATTCTGCAATAGTGCCATGTCATGGGAAAATATGTTATATCATTATAGGATATGACAGGATACTGTGAATCTTTATAATCTATTGACACGCCGTTAATCACAAAGGGATATTCGGGAACAATAATCTTTTTTCTGCCTGTGTTGTCATAGGGGCCGCCGATAATTGTGGGTTTGGTGTTTATTAACCCTTTTATATAATCAGAAATCTGCTCATCGGTGAATCCATATGCCTGTGATTGCATTATCAGGCTTTCAATGGAACGGCTGTAGTTTGTGGGGTGATCCTCAGGATAGACCTCTGCTCCTTCAAACAAGGAGAAATCCACGTTGTGTTCGCGCATAAATTCTACCGCTTTATCGCTCAGGCGATACAGACTTATGATTTCTTCCTCACTTGACTGTGCCATTGCATTAAAATCAAAAAACATCATCAGACATAAAATCAAGGAAAAAAGTCTGCCGAATAAAGATTTTGTTTTTTTCATAATTCATCAAAACCTTTCTGAAAATGTAAAATCATATAATGTCATTGTATTTCTGTTATTTCCCCTGTTTGCGTATCTACGATACACGGTTTGGGATTCTGACCTCGGTTTTCGTTTGACACAAAAGTTTTTATTGTCGTTCCGTCAACAGTAAACTGAGGAGAAAGAGAAAAAGATGATGTTCCCTGAAGAACTCCGAAAGAACCCTTAGGGTTTATTGTCTTGTCTCCTCTCGTTATACTAAGATTTCCCGAACGTGCGCCGGAGAGTCCGTCGTATCCTGTCACAAGAGAAACGGTAAGATCATCTTTTATGTAATATGTTGCATTTTCATCATAGCCTCTGACAATGCAATTCTCTGTATAGGTAATCTTTTCGGTTTCATTTAATGTGGTGAAATAGTTATTCACCCTGACTTCAAGACCTTTTTCGGCATCAAAAGTTACTGTTCCTCCAAGAACTTCTGTTACAAACTGCCACGACAAAGGTATGTAGTACATATTGCGAAAATACATTATGGGATAATCGGTAAGACCGGCAAGATTTTCTCCGTCAAGCGTCAGTTCCACATTATGCCATTGGTGGTAATTCATTTCTATTGCCGTGTAAAAATTATATACAGGTTCGTTTTTTTCTGCCTTAGGCTGATGTGTCTGATAGTGGTTGGTATCCCTGTATACCGTCTGGACATCAAGAGGATTTTCAACCTTTTTTATAAGGTGTTTTTTAAAAATCTGCTTGGGTTCATCGGGATTTCCCTTTGTATATCTGATACTTAAAGGATTCTCACAGTATTCGGGGATAAGATTTAGTATCATTGCATTATTATATGTGAGCGGAAAATATGTCACACCGCCATTTACAAGCAAAGGGAAAGTTTCATATTCATTATAATTATACTCCTGACCATTAACTGTAACGGGAAATTCAGGTAATTGTCCAACTCCCCAGAGCCAACCGTAAGCAAGTGAATTAAGCGGAATTGCTAATAGCATTATTAATGCAAAAACAAAGGCAAATTTCTTCATATGAACGCACCGCCTAATTCTGTTATTTGTTACTCAGTTCCTTGAGTGCATCTCTTATTTCTTCCAAAAGAACGATATCTTCTGCTTTTTTGGACTCTTCTTCTGCTGTTGCTTCCTCTGCCTCTTCCACTTCTTTCTTTCTCTTAAGGCTGTTTATGCCTTTAACAAAGATGAAAAGACAAAATGCCGTGATTAAGAAATTCACAATGTTCTGAATGAGGTTGCCGTAGGTGATTGTTGCCTCTCCTATTTTGAGTGAAAGTTTTGAGAAATCGTGTCCGCCAAGAAGCATTCCGACAGCAGGCATAAAGCAATCATCAACGAGAGATTTTACGATTGTGTTGAATGCGCCGCCAATAATAACACCTATTGCCAGGTCAAGCATATTGCCTTTTACGGCAAATTCTTTGAATTCTGATATAAACTTTTTCATTTGTTACCTCCGTAATGTTTTATTTATACTTTTATAATACATAAACCCTCTCTTGTTGTCAATATAAAAAACTACCTATTCACTCATAGATTTTCGTTTATTAATCTTCTCATTTCCTTTTCTGCAAGGATTAGTTCTTCCAGAAATTCTCTTGCAGACACTCTGACTGCACCTGAACCAAAAACTATCATCTGTTCAAGAGCATCTGATGTGGCAACTCTGACTCTGTAGTTTTTGGCAAGTTCACGGGATGTTTTTTCGATGTAGGTGTCGGCGGTTTCCGCCTCTTTTGTGTAGACCACATTTATTTCCCCGAACTTTTCAATTTCACGCACATTTCCTTTTACCTTATAGGCATCAAAAACCAAAATTATGTTATTGCCTTTCATTGCCTGATAATTGCAAAGTCTGTTTATTAACACATTTCTTGCAGCATCGGGTGCATCTTTTGAAATATCTTTGAGTTCTTCACTTGCAAAAATTATGTTGTAGCCATCAACCAAAAGATATTCAGGTCCTGACATCCTTTTGTCGCCCTTGTAGGGTTTTGATGTTTTTTCCGCGGCATAGTTCTTTTTGACATTTTTTTCTTTTTTGCCGTAGACCTGTTGAAAAATCTTTAAAAGTTCAGATTCATCGATAATTTCCCTTTCATAGTTTCTTTTTGCAGGCAATGAAACATATTCCTCCTCCTGATTTTTCAAAAGAGGAATGTGCATATGTTCAAAAACCTTGTCCCAGGGCACAGTATATCCGCTTCCGTGAGAACAAAATACGGAATCGGGGGTGTTTTCTGTATCTGACGTGGGATTATAGTCTGCAGATTCTATGATTTCTTCAGGATTTTTGCACTCTTCATAGCCTGAATATGAAAGGTTCAGTCTTCCCATACCACGGGTGTATGATATGACTTCTTTATGATATTCTCTCATAGCAGAAAAGGGGGCTTTCCCTTTTATTCTCGTAACTTCCCCAAGACTTATGGGTGAATCAAAGTCTGCTCCCATTTGCTGAAAATCGGTGAGGGCTTTTCCCACAGACGACGTTGGAATTTCAAGAACAAAGGAACAATAAGGTTCTAAAATTACGGACTCTGCCTGCATAAGTCCCTGCCGGACTGCTCTGTAGGTTGCCTGACGGAAATCTCCACCGTCAGTATGTTTTTGATGGGCTCGTCCATTTATGAGGGTGATTTTAACATCTGTAAGAGGGGAGCCTGTAAGCACTCCAAGATGCGTTTTTTCTTCAAGATGAGTCATAATGAGCCTTTGCCAGTTTCGGGCAAGGACATCTTCACTGCATTTTGAGGTGAATGTGAGTCCCGAATCTCTTTTGCCGGGTTCTATCAGAAGATGAACTTCCGAATAGTGTCTTAAGGGTTCATAGTGTCCGACTCCTTCGACGGTATCTTTGATGGTTTCTTTATAGAGTATTGTTCCCTCTTCAAATTCCACGTCAAGAGAGAATCTGTCCAAAAGCACTCTTTTCAAAATTTCAAGTTGAATTTCTCCCATTACGCAAATATTAATTTTTTGTGGTTTTCCGCTGACGGAAACTTTAAGTCTCGGATCTTCCTGCTCTAATTTTCTGAAAATTGGAAGAGAACGGATAACATCTGTGCCTTCGGGAAGTTTCACCCCATAACTGAAAACGGGTTCTGTGTAGAATCTTTCTTCACCCGTATCCACTCCTAAGCCGTCTCCGGGAGAAAGAGATGAAAGTCCGGTGACTGCGCAGACATCGCCCGGGTACACCTCATTTGCAGATGTATATTTATTTCCTGAATAGAGTCTTATTTCATTAACCTTTTCCTTGTTGCCTTTTATGTCAAGGGGTGTTTTCACTTTGAGACTGCCCCCTGTAATTTTTATGTGAGTTAGAAGGTTTCCCTTTTCATCTTCTGATATTTTAAAAACTCTTGCGCCGAAAAGGTCGGGGGCAGGAAGGGTGCGGGTATATCTGCAAATTGACTCCATGAGTTCTTTTACACCCTCATTTTTCAGGGCGGATCCAAAATAGCAGGGAAATATTTTTCTTGCACCTATTGCACGGGAAAGAGTCTCATCATCTATATTTCCCCTATCAAGAAAATGCTCCATAAGTTCAGAATCCTGCAAGGCGGCAAGTTCATAAAAACTTTCATCCATATTTGAAAAATCAAGGCATCCTTCTGAAAGATTTGTTGTGATATCTTCCATTATAGCCTCTTTTCCCTCATTTGGAAGGTCTGTTTTGTTTATGAATATGAAGCAGGGAATTTTATAGTGTGAAAGAAGTTTCCAGAGAGTATGAGTATGACTCTGGACTTTATCTGTTGCACTGATTACAAGGATACAATAGTCAAGCACGCAAAGGGCTCTTTCGGTTTCCGCAGAAAAGTCCACGTGACCGGGGGTGTCCACAATTGTGATTTTTGTATCCCCCATCTCCATTATTGCCTGTTTTGTATAGATTGTTATTCCTCTGTCTTTTTCTATTTTTTCTGTATCAAGGAAGGCATCGCCGTGGTCAACTCTTCCCTGTTTTGAAAGATTTCCCGAATTATATAATATACTTTCGGAAAGGGTTGTTTTCCCGGAATCGACATGGGCAAGTATGCCAAGGGCTATTCTTTTCATATTTCCTCCTTCCTTTTTTGAATATAATTCTTTGGAGACATTCCCGCAATCTTTTTGAATGTTCTCGAAAAATCATATATGTTTGAATATCCAAGGGATAGTGCTATGTCTGTTATACTTGAGTATTCACCAAGAAGCATCTCTTTTGCTTTGGATATTCTCAAAGCGTGAATATAGGCAATGGGTGATGTCATATATATTTCAGAAAAAAGTTTTCTGAAATATACTGTTGAAATCCCTGCTATGGATGCAAGGTCATCATTTTTTATTTCTTTGTTATAGTTTTTTGCAATATACTCTATGGCAGGGTATATTTTTTGTTGTTTCAAAGATGGTGCATACTTTTTCTCGGTTGTTCTCAAAAGATTTATGATGATTGAATATACATCTCTTACAAGTTCTATGGAACCGACGTGTTTTTCAAGAAGAATTTTTTGCTCTGTAGATTCAAAAAGCCCAAGCATTTTTTCCTTGTTGCTTACGGGAAACGTGAATATTTCTCCGTGTGTTATGTCGCTGTCAAATTCGATATATCTGTATCTTCCACTCTTTATGCATTGCCATTCATATGTGCTTCCTTTGGGAAGAATTACCATGTTGTCAGAGTCAGAATGATAACTCTTGCCATTTGAATAATAGACAGTTTCGCCCTCGAATTTATATATTATTCCCCAAGAAGGGCGTTCTTTTCTTTTCATTTTCTTTCCTGCTTCTGTGTATATTGCAGAAGAATAAAGAACTTTTTTTATAATCAGATCTGATAAAACCTGTGTGTTCATAAAATCATCATCTTTCATATGTAATCAATAATTTTATTTACATCAATTCTATTTCATAAAAAGCATTAAAAGTTCCCCATGGCTTAAGATTGATGATATGATCCTTATCAGAAAATTCTCCGTCAAAATCATTTCGGTCGCATCTTCCGTACCAGGGTTCTATGCATACAAACGGTGCATTCTTTTTTGCAGGAGCCCACAGTCCGAAAAGCTCGGCATCAAATTTAACGCTTATGTACGCTACTTTATTTTTATCACACAGGCTTACTTCTTTTGCCTGACCGTTTTCAATTATCAGAGCATCGTTATCAAACATATTATCTGTTATTTTTACATACCCATCATTTTTCAGGGTATGTACTCTTTTTTTATCATAAAGTCCCGTTTCATCAATAAGGTTATATACTATGTCATTTTCGGTATCAAATTTGAAATAATTATCTCCGTCTTTTAAATTGAAAGCAGGATGAGCACCTATTGAAAAACTCATAGCCTTATCATTTTTGTTTTCTACTGTCCAGTTAACCTTAATTTTATTGCCTGTAAGAGTATATTTGATTGTGAGTCTGAACTTAAAGGGATATTTGATTAATGTCTCTTCGGTTTCTTCAAAAACATAGGTGGCAGAAACATCATCATATTGGACAAGTTCAAATTCGTTGTCCCTGGCAAATCCATGTTGGTTCATCTGATAAACATTACCGTCCAGTTTATATGATTTATTTTTAAGGGAGCCGACAATGGGAAAAAGAACAGGCGAAGTCCTTGCCCAGTATTTTTCATCTGCACACCACATATAGTCAAATCCGTCTTTCACCGCAGATTTTAATTCTGCACCGTGATTTGCTATTTCAACGGATATTATGCCATTATCTAATTTCATATCATTCTGTCTCCTTATTGTGTTTAATGTGATACAGACACAGCCTTTTTGATGAAACTGTGTGTAATTTATATGTGTCTTTTTAGTCAGTAAGTATCATAGCGATGAAAACAAGCATTTCATCACCGGTATTTTTTATGCCGTGGGCTTGACCTGACGGAGTATATGTTACCATTCCGGGTGATACTTCAACTTTGTTTCCATTATCATTATATATGCCTTTTCCTGACATAATAAAGAATGTTTCACCCTCTCCTATGTGAGTGTGATATTCCACTTCTTCACCGGGTTTTACCTGAATCAGAGAAAACAGTCTTATTCTCGGATCCCACATATCAAAATCTGCAAGATTGGTCTTGAACATTTTTTCCTTGCCGTCACTTCTGTACTTTGTTTCTGTTTTTAACTGATTTATTTCCTTATACATATGAATACCTCCACGGAATTTAATATTTATGATTTATCATCATTACCTATTTTGAATATTTAACAACTTCATTGCGTTTTTATAGTAAATCTTGTCCTTGTCTTCTTTGCTGATGTCCAAAGTTTCTATAAGTTGTTTTTCCCACGACGGTCTGTGCCAGGGCATATCGGAAGCAAAAATGAGACGGTCAGGCGTGTGCTTGTCCACGATTTGTTGTGCAAACACTTTTGGCATCATACAATAGCCAAAAGACAAATCAAGCCACACATCCTTGGTGCAAAGTTTTTCTATGACTGTGGTTGCGCAGTCAATTCCTCCCCAATGGGCAGCAATTACGGGAGAGTCAAACCATTTTAGTGCTCCGAGAAGATTGTCGGGCATACAGTGATACGGCGGTGCATAGCCATAATCGTATCCGCTGTGAAATACGGTTACAAGCCCAAGGGATGATATTTTTTTGTAGATGGGTTTCATTTTTTCATCATCCACATAAAACTTCTGATATTCGGGATGAAACTTGATACCTTTTAGTCCCATATCCTTGATGCGTTCAAGTTCTTCTAAAACATTTTCCGCATCGGGGTGAACAGAGCCAAAGGCAAATATGGATTCTTCATCGTTTATCTCTTTTGCAAAATTATTTACATTCGTCTGTTGCCCGGGACTTGTGGCAATAGAAAGAACAACTGATATATCCACGTCATCCTTTTTCATCTCTTGTTTTAAGGAAGAAACTGTTCCCTCGCTTTGGGGCATAAGACCGCCACTGACATATGACAGTTTGTCCATTGCCTTTGGTGCAACAGTGTCAGGGAATGCGTGTGTGTGAAAATCTATAAGCATAATGAAATACCTCCGATGATGTTTGATGTTCCAGACATAATTATACAACTTGCAGCAATTTATGTCAATCATTTGAGTATCAAATATGATAAATGTATCACATATGCTATTTTAAAACAGGTCTTGATTTGATATAATTTTTGCATAACATTTTTTAAAGGAAGTGACACTATGGCAAAAATATCAAATCTTAAATCTCCTGCCATTGCAGGTGTTGTGAAAAAAAGGAATGTTAAAGAGGATGTTATGAATATTCTTATTAAAAACGGAAAAGTGTGGAACGGAGAAAGATTTTTATTTTCTGATGTTTTCATCCGTGACAAAAAAATAGAAAAAGTTGAACCTCAGATTACTTCAGATGCCGATTTTGTATATGATGCCACAGGCGAAATTGTAAGTGCAGGACTTATTGATATGCATACCCATTTGTCAGGAATTTCCTGCGAAAGTTTCGGGACAGATCCTGATCTTTCCTGCATTCCGTTTGGTGTGTGCTATGCAATGGACTGCGGTGCGGCGTTTGGCAACAAAGAATTTGCCCAAAATTTTATTTTAAAGACAAAAGTTTTTTCTCCCGTAGCCATTAAAAACAATCATATCTCCACCGAAACCGTGCGAAAAATGATGAATGAATACGGCGAGAAACTTATTGGAATTAAAGTGTGTTTTGATGACAGTCAATGTGATGCAAGAGGCGTTACTCCCCTTTTGGAAGCAAGAGACTTTGCATCAGCAAACAATCTTAAAATTATGGTGCATTGCACAAGTTCTCCTGTTAAGATGACAGAAATTGCAAAGGTTCTGAGAAAAGGTGACATCATCACTCACCCCTATCACGGCGGTAAAAACTCATCATCTGACAACAACTTTGAGGCATTGAAAATTGCAAAAGAAAAAGGAATTATTATCGATTCAGGTCTTGCAGGTCATGTGCATACAGATTTTGGCATTTTAAAAAAAGCATTGAATCTCGGTCTGATTCCCGACACAATAAGCACTGATATAACGTGCAAAAGTGCATATGTAAGGGGCGGAAAATATGGAATGACAATGTGTATGTCAATTTTTAAAGACCTTGGAATGAACGAAGAAGACATATTCCGCTCTGTTACATCAGGTGCGGCAAAGGCAGCATGCATTGAGAATGAGGCGGGATATCTTCTTCCGGGGCGTTTGGCTGATATATCGGTTTTTAAATATGATAACGAAAAATATGACCTGACAGATAACTGGTCTCATCAGAGAGTTTTTTCAGATAAGAGTTATAAATGCACTATGACAATTTGCAACGGTGCAGTGGTATACAGGAGATAAAGCAATTTTAAATATGATAAGCGGAAAAAGAATCGAAGTCAGACCGATTATTTCAAGAATTGTCAAACCCGAATGTGCTCCCCAAATTTATAAAGAATTATGTGAAAGCAAAGACTTTCCCTTGGGAACTGTGTTTGACTGGAGATAAAAACATACATATGAGGCTTGTAAATAATAAAAAAATACGAAAGGCAGGGAAAATATTTATGAACAAAGTAGCAATTATAACAGGTGCAGGAGGGTATATAGGTGGTGAAACTGCCGTAACTCTTGCAAAACAGGGAATCAAAATTGCAGTATGCGATATAGTTCCTGAAACTATTGAAAAAACCGTTAAGAAAATTGAAGAGATTGGGGGATGTGCAAAGGGATATATTCTTGACGTAACACAGTCAAAAGATGTTGACCAAGTGGTTGAAAAAATTGCAAGCGATTTCGGAAGAGTGGACATTATGGTACATATTGCAGGAGGAAGCCTCCGAATTGCAGGACCTGAAGCAAAATACGTTCCCCTTACAGAACAGGAAGACTATGTTATAGACAGGGTTCTTAAAGTAAATCTCTACGGCGCATTCTGGATGAGTCGTGCAGCGGCAAGGGTTATGATCAGACAAGGGGAAGGCGGAAAAATAATCAATTTTTCATCTGCTGTAGCAATTAACGGTCTGGCAACCTGCTGTGATTATGCTGCATCAAAAGGCGGAGTAATATCGCTCACAAAAGCACTTGCAAAAGAACTTGGCGAGCACAAAATTAACGTTAATTCTGTGGCTCCGGGTGTGGTTTGCCGTGATGAAGTTGACACCACCACGGAATATGGCAGACATTATGCTTATGAAACAAATCTCCTTGGTGAGAAATGCACAGCACAGGATATTGCAAATCTTGTTGAATTTTTAGTATCAGACAAGGCAAGATTTATAACCGGTCAGACATATGTCTGCGACGGTGGAAGAACATTATCAATGAAAGGAACTGATTGATTATGAAAGCAATGCTTGTTGATGAAAACAAAAATCTTGTTTGGCAGGATGTGGAAGATCCTGTTCTTGAAAACGACAGAGTTATGGTTAAAATATGCGCTGCAGCCCTTAACCGTGCAGACCTTTTACAGCGTCAGGGAACGTATCCCTCCCCTCCCGGTGAACCCCAATGGATGGGACTTGAAATTGCAGGTGTTGTAACAGAAACAGGAAAAGATGTTACAAAATGGAAAAAAGGCGACAGAGTGTGCGCTCTTTTAGGAGGCGGAGGATATGCAGAATATGTTTCTGTAAGAGAAAATATGCTGATGCCGATTCCCAAAGGACTTTCTATGGAAGAGGCAGCAGCACTTCCCGAAGCATATGCAACATCATACCTCAATCTCTACATTGAAGGTCATCTTGAAAAAGGAAAAACTGCCTTTATCCCAGCAGGCGCATCAGGTCTTGCATCTGTTGCAATTCCAATGGCAAAATCTCTTGGCTCAAAAGTTATAACATCGGTACGCTCAACAGATATTATCGAAAAAATATCAAATCTTGGTGCGGACATTATAATTGACACATCCAAAGAAAATGTGGAAGATGTTTTAAAAAGAGAAGAAGAGGCAGGAAACCCCATATGGGTTTCAATGGATTGTCTGTCAGGTGAAACTCTCGGAAAAAGTCTACCCTATATGGCAAGGGGCGGATACTGGATTGTCATTTCAACTCTTGCTGGAACTGAAACAAATGTTCTTCTCCGTCCCCTTCTCACAAAAGGTCTTCACCTTGTGGGAAGTATGCTGAGAAACAGAACAGGTGAGTTTAAAGCATATATTCTCTCAGAACTTGTCAAAAATGTTTGGCCAAAAATTGAAAACGGTGAAATCAAACCGTCTATATATAAGGTTCTTCCTATGGAAAAGGCAATGGAAGCTCACGGAATTTTAGAAAGATGCGAAAACATCGGGAAGGTGGTTCTGAAAGTCTGTGATGAGTAAGAAAAAAAGCATTCTTTTGTCGCTTCTTGTTATGCTGCTGTGGGGAAGTTTGTTTCCTTCGGTAAAATACAGTTATGCTCAATATGGCGTCAGTACAACTCAGGATATTCTGCTTTTTATTGGAATCCGTTTTGTTATCTGCGGTCTTGCTGTATCTGCATTTGCATTTTTGAAAGATAAAAGTTCATTTGGCGGTGCAAAAAATGTGATTCTGCCTGTTCTTTTGTCAGGACTTTTTTCGATTGTTATTCACTATTATTTCACATACTCCGCAATGCAGATAACCGACAGTTCAAAAACTGCCATACTAAAACAGGTTGGTTCTCTATTCTACGTTTGCCTTTCATTTGTGTTTTTTAAAAATGACAAAGTTACATATCCGAAAATTATCGGTGCAGTTCTGGGATTTGCAGGAATTGTGGCAATAAATGCAAAAGGCGGAAAGGTAAGTTTTAATATCGGAGATGCGATGATACTCGGTGCATCGTTTTCATCCGTTGCAGCAAATATTGTCAGCAAAAAAGTCTTTAAAAGATTTGACCCAATTGCGGCAACGGGAATATCACAGTTTTTTGGCGGAGCAATTCTTCTGATACTTGGTCTGTATCTTGGCGGAAGTGTCAATATAACTTTTGCATCCTGCCCGGTTATGGTATATATATGTCTTGCATCAATCGTAAGTTACTGCCTGTGGTATACTATCCTTAAAGGCGGAGAACTTTCAAAACTTCTTATCATAAAATTTGCAGAACCTGTTTTTGCCTGCCTGTTCAGCGCGGCTATTCTTGGGGAAAATGTGTTTAATATTCAGTATATTACAGCATTTTTGCTCATTTCCGGCGGAATATATATATCAAACAAAAAATAACACAAAGGGGAGTGTAAATTAATTCACCAAATTAATTTACACTCCCTTTTTTTAACATAGGAAATCTTCTTTAAATTTTACTATCTGAAAACTTTTTCCAAAGTGGGGTTACTGCAAAGCAAATTAATGAAGAAACAAGTGCCATTACAGTCCATACTGTGATAATCACATCCCAGCTGTAGGATTCTGCCATCCACCCCCAAAGCCAACTTGATATGACTCCGGCAAATGTTGCAACCGCATTTATAAGACCTGCCACCATTCCGGATCTGTTATATTTTGTGTATACCTTGGGAATCTCAACGGTGTTAAGTTGATGAATTGAACCTTTAAATGTCTGGATTATGGTAATGAAAACAACCACAGAAATCATCGGTAGTTTTCCGATAAATATGGATGATGCAAGGAAAGGAACCGCAAAAAGAAGGAGCATTCCCATCATTGTTGTTTGTTGTTTAAATACTCTCGGATAAAAAATCATAACCCAAACCACTGCCACAAATTTTGCAGCGGTTGATATTGTGGTCATAATACTTGAAATTGCAGGTGACACATTGTAACTTTCCATTATCATGGTGGGCATCCAACTACCGATTCCGTTGCCTATGAGAGCCTGAGCAAATATGGGTATCATAAGAATCAGCGCACCGCTTGAAGTCAGCAATCTGAATACACTGATGTTTTGTGTATTTTCTTTTTTTGTCATGTTGTCTTCATTTGCTGAAATTTCAGACTTGGATTCTAAAGTAACAGCCTTTTTCTGCGCGTATATTACTGTAATAACAAATATTACAGTCGCAACTGCAAGAGATATGTAGGAAAGGGTGAAAATTCCTCTCCATTCAGGGATAGCCGCTATTGCAAGATAACTTATAACATAGCCAAGTGTCACACCAAGAGGAAGTATGTATCTCCACACACGTCTGTGTTCTTTGTTTACATACTCAGACAAAATCCTGAGTAGTGCAGGCCATATGCCAAATTGCGCAACGCCACACAAACCACGAGAAATAAAGATTACCCAATAGGTGGGAGTCAGTGACATTGCAATATTTGCAAATATGGTAACCAAAGCCCCCATAAAAATTACCTTGAATGGTGAAAACCTGTCAACATAATAACTTCCGATAATCTGAGAAACGCAATATGTGATACTGAAACTTGTGGCAACTATTCCTGCATCAGACTTTGTGAAATACCCTTCTGCAACTATGCTTGCAATGGCAGCAGCATAGGCATTTCTTGTGAGAGCAATAATGGTATATGTCAGGAAACATACAATTATCAGTATGTGGCTTGCTTTTTTATCTTCTAAATACTTTGTCATATCTACACCGTCCGTAATTGTGCCTATTCAAGGCTTTTCAAACATTCCCTTATTTTTTCAAGCATAACATCAATTACAGTTTCATCTGCAATAAGAGGTGGTTTGATGAGTGCTCCGGGAGGACAATCTGCTTTGTAAAGTTGGGCACTGATATCAACGCACTTGTCATTTATTAGTTTTGTAAACTTTGCCGCAGTTTCCACAGAGTAGAAATGAATTGCCGCAAGGTGACCGAGACCGTCGGGCTTTTCAACAACCTTCGGGAAATCTTTAGCAATATCAGCAATGCCTTTTTCTACGTATTCACCCATTTCGGTGATTTCTTTACCATTTGCTCCGGCAAATTCCATTGTTATGAGATAGGCAAGGCTTGCAAGTTCCTCCTGACCGTTGGTAACCAAGGCACCAAACTGATTGAGGATGTCTGCTTCGTATGTAGTGATGATTTTACTTGCAGGATACTCTCCACCGGGGAATCCTTTTCCTATTATGGAAAAATCAGGATTAAGACCGTATTGTCTGAAAAGAAACATTCCGTCATACCACATGCAGGACTGAATTTCGTCACAGAGGGTAAATGTGTCTGTTTCGTGACAAAGTTTGTATGCTCCCTGCAAAAATTCCTTTGTCAGGCGAATGCCTGAATAGTTCATAAGAATGATTTCGTGCAAAAATCCTGCTGTTTTATACTGTCCGGAGTTATATTTTTTTATTTTTTTCTCAAAATCCGAAATATCATTTTTCTTAACGCTGACAACCTTGTATATATCATTTTCTGCAAATTTACCATAAAGTTCAGGCCACATTCCGCGAAGAGTCTGTGCAATTACGGTGGTGCCGTGATAGTTTGCAGTAAGTCCCTCTTTGTTATCTTCCATTACAAGGAATACAGGGACTTTACCGTCATATTTTGGTGCATCAAAGGATTCGTCAAGGCGGTAAAAACGGGCAAGCATCATTTTGATGCCGGCTTCAACTGCAAGTGAGCCTGTTTCAAGGTTGATTATTCTGTTTAAAACATGAGGCTCTTTTGATGAAAGAATTTCCTTATGTTCTGCACTGTTTTCTTCCACACCGTTTGCAACTGCAATGAGACGGCTTTCTGCAAGACGGGTTATATAACCTCTTGTGTTATTATGAGTAGCATTTAAGATGCCAAGTTTTCTTGCATTTGTGATGAGTTTATAACCGGGGAAGTTATGACCGAGAGATGAGTGGTAATGCTCACTTTTGGCAATCAGATATGCTTTTCCGTCTTCACCTATTCTTGTGCAACCGATACCGCCTATGGGTGCGGCATTTGAATGTGATGCCTTGCGATAGCTTTCAGTGGGAGCACCGATGAGAGAATTTTCAAAACCGTCTGCAACCTTTTTTCCTGTCTTTTTTGCCATATCACGCATACGGGCAATGTAGTCCTCAGGGAAAAAGTCAACCTTTTCATCAACAAGGCGGTCTGCCTCTGCACTGTCCATACCGTAAATATTTACGGCAACAGATTTTACTGCATCCATATATTCAGATCCAAGAAGATCTCTCAGGGAACGTGTAATATTTTTCAACATATTCTTTCTCCTCTTATAGTTTTATTATTGTTTTCTCTTTTTCTGACAGAAGTGCCGCAGTGTGAAGCCTGTGAGAAAGAATTGTTTCCTCGGGTGTGCAACATCCGAAAGAAACCTCTCTTCCCTCGATTTCATATATGAAAGCCGCCCACATCTGAAGTATGGAATCTGTGAATCCAAATTCAAAAATCGCTCCCGTGGCTGTTTTAAACTGAGGTTTATTGCCCACAATGAGACGTGACCAGGCTTGCTCTGAACCTACTGCCTGAGTGTAATAAAATGCATTGGGATCGGAGGTGGAAAACTTCACAGACATTTCCATACCATACACCTCAAGATACCATTCGTTTGTGGCACCCGGTTGCATACGCTTCATTTCAAAAGTGATGGGAAACTTATTGCCGTCTTTATCTTTGGTGTCGCACATTAAAATTGCATTGTCCCATGTTTCGCATTTTGCCATACCGCCATTGCCGTCGGGACGTTGGGTGATATAATTTGAAAGTTTGGCGCAAACATTTTCAGGAATCCAGCCAAGACGGAATGGAACATGTTGAGTGTGAAGACCAAGGTCACCCATACATCCGTATTCTCCGTTCAGTTCAATCTTCCTTTTCCAGTTGATTGGTTTTTGGGGATTCATATCACTTGAATGGCAAAAGCCTGATCTGACTTCTAAAATTCTTCCTGTTTTTCCGGATTTAACATAGTCAATCAGCATCTGACAGGCAGGATAAAAAGGAAATTCGCTTGCACAGCGGACGACAGAATCCGGATGGCGTTTAACCGCCTCCATAATCTTATCATTTTGCTCTTTGTCCATACCAAAAGGCTTTTCTCCCATAAAGTGTTTTCCTGATTCAATTATGTCTACATAAATCTCGCCGTGAAGAACGTGAGGAACTGCACAGTATACTGCATCAATTTCATCATTTTTCAAAAGGTCGTGATAGTCGGTGTAGGTATATTTTACTGTAGAAATCTTATCTTTGAACCACTTAAGTGATGATTCATTTGTATCACAAAGGGCTATGATTTCAGGTCTTGCACATTCATCTTCAAGATGATACCATCTGCCTACCGCTCCGGCAAATTCTTTGCCCATAAGTCCACAGCCTATAATACCGAATTTAATTGTTTTCATTATTATTATCTCCTCACAGCAAATAATCACAGATTAACAGGGGTAATTCCCAGAAGTTTTGCAAAGAATTCCATTTCAGAAACCGTTGCATCATAAATCAGAATGCTATGGTGAGTTGCACCGCGCATGCTGATTTTTTCAAGGGCTTCGGAAACAGGCATTCCGAAATCAAGCCATCCTCTCACATTCTTTTTGAAACTGTCAGTTGTCTCTTTCAAAACTTTTACAGGTGCAATCAGCGCATTGAATCCGTCCGCATCTTCAAATATGTTTACAAACATAGCGTTTCCGGGCTTATATGCGGCACTGCCTGAATAGGGATTTGTTGTTTCTTCCCCACCGAATGAAAAGGGTTTTTCATAAAATTCAGGTTTTCTGTCTGCCACAACATAATTCATTTCGCCCATATGGTTAATAAAAACGGTGTTGTTTTCCCAATCCGGACAAAAAAGTTCGACAAAAGATGTTTCCTTATATCCCTGTAAAAGTGCACCGGTAAAAAGTGCAGTCAGAGTGTCTCCCTCACCTGCATAGCCGATTCTGTCACCCATTGCTCTGCAAAGTCCGTTAAATGGCATTGTGTAAAGTTCACCAATGTTTCTGAAGTTAACGGTGAGACCGCGAAGATTTCTTTTTTCTATCCATTTTTTAAGTGCAAGATCGGTGATGACTGACTTTGTGTATATTTCATCATCAAATTCTCCGATGAATTCAAAATCATTTTTGTTTCTTTCTTTTTCCAGAGTTATCTCTTCCTGTGTAACTTCTTTGCAAAGTGCTTTCAATTCCCCTTTTTCAGGGTATACAACTTTTGTGCCGAATCGGGAAAGCATTTTTTCGTCACTGACTTCAAAATCACCCATGCCGCCAAAGTTTCCGCCAATGCTTCCAACAGTTGAACCATCTATTGACTGCGCGCTCTTTGCTGCTTTTACAAATCCGACAACTCTGTCTATAACATCGCTTTTTTCACAATGACCTGCGGCAATTGCATATGGTTTTTTGTTTTTCTTTAAAAGATTGCACATATCCATAACGCCGTGAATTCCGTGACAATACATAATTTCTCCTGGACCTTGTTTATCGGAAAAATCAAATGTTTCTGTTGTGTCGCAGATAATTATTGGCAGTTTTGTGTTTTTTAAAGCATCTGCTGATTCAAGAGAAGGTGAATAGCACATATGGAGTGTCACAAGTGCATCGCATTTTTCATTTTCAAAAAGGGAAATTGCATTTTCGAATTCTTCTTTTAATGCGCAAAGGTCTGTGCATACAACTTCAATACCTCTGTCTTCAAACATTTTTACAATTTTCTCATAAAACGCCCTCATCCTCGGTTTGGGTTTTTCACCGTACAGGGCAAGATATAATGGTAACAAGCCGATTTTCATAAGTTCGTCCTCCAAAAGTTAAATTTCTATTCCATAAAGTCTACTTGCGTTGCCATAGAAAACGTCATTGATGTCTTCTTTGGTAAGATTAAGATTTTCGGCGGCTTTTTTAAATGCACGCAGCTGCTCATACAAAAAACAAGTGAGTTCTTCATTTTCGGTCTCTAACATATGGATATCACCCGAAACATCACCATAGAGACCTTTTGGAACAATGTTTTTATAGATTCCGTTTTCGGAAATTCTTCTCATACGCATTTTGGTGACTGGCATATCTGTTCCATACATAAGGCGTTTTGGACCAACTGCCTTAAGACATTCTTCCATTGCCTCGGAAAGTGTGTTTGCACAAAAGTCAAACATCATGTTTTTGGTATGTTTTAAGGTCTCAAATGCATCTCCCAGATCTTCAGGTGAATATGCTCTTCCTATGTGTGCCACAACAAGTTTCAGATTGGGATACTTTTCTTCTATCTCCATAAGTTGAGCAACGTTCACAGGATCTTTGAGTCTCATATCCCTGCCTATGTGAAGAAGGACTACTGTGCCAAGATCATTCAAAAGTTTGAGTTGATTGTGAGGGAGAAAATCAAAAATTCTCGATTCACCGAGAGGTATATATGCAGGACGGTTGCTCGGATATGGTTTGATACCCTTGAAGCCTCTTTTTGTGATTGCTTCTTCAATTACCGAAAGAGGCGTGTCATATTTTGTGCAGAAAAGTCCGGTTCCGCCCATGTTTATACACTCTTCAATATAGGCATTACCAACTTCGTGGTCTCTGGATGGCAATCCCATCATAACTGCCTTAAGTTTCTTGCCGGGAAGCATATCAAGAAATGTCTGTTCAAGGTTTTCATAGGTACATTCGTCCATCACCTTGCCAACCCAGGTGGTGGATGGTTTTGTAAATTCTTTTTTAAACACATGAGTGTGGGTGTCTATTATTTTGTCGGGTAAAAAGTCCCTTAATTCCTGTGCATATACTTTTTTATCATATTCACTGGGTATATATCCAAACATTAATGTTTCTCCTCTCCATATATTGAATAGAACGCTTTCTTTTCGTTTTCATAAATTCCAACGCCGACTCCTGCCATAATTGCGGAACCGACTGCACCTGCGTGTTCTCCGTTTACAACTGAAACATTCACGCCGGTTATTTCAGATATAACTCTGCACCACACTTTTGATTTTGTGATGCCCCCTACCAGACGGATTTTCTTTGCATCTTTTGCATATACTTTCAAAAATTCATTAAGCCTTATTGCAATACATTCCATGATTGCTCTTGCAATGTCACTTTTTTCAAAACCTCTTGTGTCGGTATCGTCATCTAATAAAAGACCATTTGCACCAATGGGGGCTTTATCTGCAAGGGTGTCAAGTTCCTCAAAAGAAATATCACCAAGATATTTTTTCATATATTTATCTATGGTGTCTGAAACTGATGTGAGAGACTTCATTGCACACCATTTGCCGCCGGGATGCATAAACGGGTCGGAAAGCATTTTTTGTGAAATGGCTTTTTCGCGCTCTGACACCGGCACAAAAACAACCCATGAGGTACCACAGGAAATGAGAATCTCGTCCTCATCGAAAACCCCCGCTCCCCTTGCGGCACTTGGATGGTCAAAAGTGCCGAGAATCACCTTTGTGTCCTTATCAAGGTCTGTTTTTTCTACGGCAAATTCTGTCATGTGTCCTATAGATGTACAATTTTTCATAATGGGTGGAAGTTTTGCCTTATCTATGCCAAGAGAATCAAGAATCTTTTGTTCATACTCCATTTTTTTCTGATTGATAAGATAGAACGGTGTGCCTATTGATGGAGTGATGCCCCATTTTCCTGTGAGGCAAAAGTTCAGATATTCAATGTGCATACAAATCATATCTGATGAATCTATCAAATCGGGATTGGTTTTTCTTATGTATGCAAGAGCGGCAAGAGGCATACTCTTTATTTTTGGCCATCCCACAGTCTCATACACATATTCGCCATCCAGACCTAAGATAACTTCCTCTGTTATTCTATCGTCAAAACTGTTTTGCCAACCATACACCGGCGATATGGCTTTTCCGTCTTTCACAAACACGAGGTTACCGCTTGCACCCGACGGACAGATTGCAAGAATTTTATCATATTCACAAATCTCGGATTTAATTTCTTTTAATACATCAAAACAGCCTTTGCAAAATTCATCGGCATCAAGAGTTTTAAACCCATCAATTTCGTGATATATATGCTTTTTTGTTTTGCAGGATTTAACATTTCCGTCTGTTGACATCAGAACTCCTTTGACTGAGGATGTGCCAATGTCAAGACCTATTAAATATTCCATGATATCACCTTTTATTATTATATATTAGGATTATAGCACGTCTGACTTTTGGGTTGAATGGAAAAATTCCATGTAACAATGTAAATTTTCTTCTTTTTACGGTTTTTTCATATAAATATCGATATAACAAGAAAGCAGGCTGAGCCTGCACCCATGTCGCGGGCGAAATTTGATATACATCTTGTCTCGCGAACTAAATTCTGCGTAATTTCCTATACAGCAAAAAACCACCTCTCTGACGTCAAAGTCAGAAAGGTGGATTTTGTACTGTATAGAATACTTTGCAGGACAGTGAGATACTTGTCAATTCTGCCTGCTGTTTTAATTCCTTTGTTTAATTTTGAAAATATTTTCAGGAAGCTGAACAAGAATTATTGCTGAAAATATTATTATACAACCAATAATCTTTGAGGTTCCAAGAAGATTTCCCTGAAGCAACCATTCTGCAAGAACGGAAAAAACTGATTCAAGGCTCATCAGAAGCGCTCCGAGAGTTGCAGAAATATGTCTTTGACCGATTATCTGAAAAGTGTAGGCAATGGCGCATGAGACAAAGCCCATGTAGGCAAGATATGGCCAGAAACACGCCACAACCTCAGAAATTGATGGCATATCTCTGAAAAGCATTATTATCATATCTATTATTCCCACAACCAAAAATTGCAGACACGAAAGCCAGACACCGTCAACCTTTGGTGCAAAATAGTCAATCACAAGAATGTGAATGGCAAAAAAGAACGCACAAAGAAGAAGATATATCTGATTGATATTGAGAGCGAAACTTCCGCAAAGAAGATAGAGTCCCACAAAACACATCATCACAGCAACCCATACTCTTCCGGCAATCTTCTGGCGAAGAAAGATTCCGAGAAGGGGAACAAATACGATGTATATGGTTGTGATAAATCCTGACTCCCCTGCTCCCTGTTCTATGCCAAGAGTCTGAAGTGTTCCTGCCGCGCAAAGCGCAAGTCCGCAAAAAAATCCGCCCTTGATGAGCATCTTTTTATCTTCACTGCTTTTTTTTGTGCTGATTCCTTTTTTTCTGTTTATAAGGGCAATAACAAAAATTACGGGAAGAAGAGCCAAAGAGCCAAGAAGACTTCTCAGACCGTTGAATGCAATGGGATCCATCATCTGCGCTCCCTCATTTTGGAATACAAAGGATGCGCCCCAAAGGATTGCCGCCCCAAGCAAAAACAGCGTGCCTATAAGTTGATTTTTCTTTTGCATTTTTACCTCACTAAATTAAATTTGGTCAAGGGCGTTTTGAATATCAGCGATAATATCGTCAACATTTTCAATACCAACGGAGAATCTGATGAGATCGGGTGTTACGCCTGCTGCTTCAAGTTCAGCATCATTGAGTTGTCTGTGGGTGTGACTTGCAGGGTGAAGAACAGATGTTCTTGCATCTGCAACGTGAGTTACAATTGCGGCAAGTTTAAGAGAATCCATAAATTTAACTGCTGCCTCTCTTCCACCTTTAACACCAAAAGATATTACTCCGCATGAGCCGTTGGGAAGATATTTCTGACCAAGGTCATAATATTTATCACCGGGAAGACCGCAATATTTTACCCATGAAATCTTATCATTTTCCGAAAGATATTCTGCAATTTTCTGAGCATTTGAACAATGACGTTCCATACGGAGGAAAAGGGTTTCAAGTCCGAGATTCAAAAGGAATGCATTGTGAGGAGACGGAATTGAACCAAGGTCTCTCATAACCTGTGCTGTGAGTTTTGTGATGTAAGCAGCTTTCCCGAATTTTTCTGTGTAGGTTATTCCATGATAGGATTCATCAGGAGTTGTGAGTCCGGGGAATTTTCCGCTTTTTTCCCAGTCAAAGTTTCCGCTGTCTACAACTGCTCCGCCGACACTTGTTGCGTGTCCGTCCATATATTTTGTGGTGGAGTGAACAACAATATCTGCACCCCACTCAAAAGGACGGCAGTTGATTGGTGTTGCAAAGGTGTTATCTATAATAAGGGGAACATTGTGGCTGTGTGCGATTTTTGCCCATTTTTCAATGTCAAGAACAACAAGTGCAGGATTTGCAATTGTTTCACCAAACATAGCCTTGGTGTTTTCTTTAAATGCCTTGTTAAGTGTTTCTTCATCAGAATCAGGATCGACGAAGGTAACTTCAATGCCGAGTTTTTTCATTGTTACGCCAAAGAGGTTGAATGTTCCGCCATAGACACTTGATGAACAGATAAAGTGGTCACCTGCCTGACAGATGTTGAAGATTGAATAAAAGCATGCAGCCTGACCGGAAGATGTGAGCATTGCGGCAACGCCGCCTTCTAAGTCTGCAATTTTTGCAGCCACTGCATCATTTGTGGGATTGGCAAGGCGGGTGTAGAAATATCCGCTTTCTTCAAGATCAAAAAGTTTTCCCATATGCTCAGTTGTGGCATATTTCCATGTGGTGCTCTGATAGATCGGTAAAACTCTCGGTTCACCGTTTTCGGGTGTGTAGCCAGACTGAATACATTTTGTTTCTATTTTCATAATCTATATCTCCTTACATATGTAATATTAAAGTTCAAGTTTAAGGTCATTTTCTCTGATCCATCCGATTTTTCTTAAAGTTTCAGAGAATATGAACGAAAGTATGGCAGGAAGAACAATGCAAACAAGCAAAAGTCCCACCCAGTCAAACCAAGAACCGAATCCGGGGTTTGACATAAGTCCTATGGGGCCAACCATACCGCAAGTACCCATGCCTGATGCCACAGCATTACCCTCGGGGATTTCAAGTTTGAAAATGCATGTTGCTATGGGACCTGTTATGGCAGAAGCAAGTGTTGCCGGTATCCATATGAGAGGATTTTTGCAGATGTTACCCATCTGAAGCATTGATGTTCCAAGACCTTGCGCAACAAGTCCGCCCCATTTGTTTTCTTTAAAACTCATAACTGCGAATCCTACCATCTGTGCACAGCATCCTGCAACAGCCGCACCGCCTGCAAGTCCAACAAGACCGATTGACGCACAAATTGCCGCAGAACTAATAGGAAGTGTGAGAGCAATACCCACTGTTACAGACACTAAAATCCCCATCAAAAATGGTTGCAAAACGGTGAAACTCATAATCGCTCCGCCGATTTTTGCCATAATATAACTAATTGCCGGCCCTATAAGAAGTGAAAGTGCCGTACCAATGGCAATTATGACAGTCGGTGTTACAAGTATGTCAATTTTTGTTTCTTTGGAAACAATTTTTCCTATCTCACATGCAAGAAGCGTGATTACAAAAACACCAAGAGGCCCGCCAAATCCGTTGGCACAATGACCTACCACACAAAGAGAGAATAAAACAAGCCCGTTAGCTCCAAGACTGCATCCTATGGAAACTGCCATGGCAGACCCTTGAACGGCTTTGCAATATTCACTCATTTGATTAAAAAACTCTATGTTGGTATGAGTTCCGATTGTTCCAAAAATTGTTCCGATTAAAAGAGATGCAAAAAGTCCCATTGCCATCGCTGAAAAAGCATCGACAAAATACTTTTTCAGTGAAAGAGAAACACCTTTCCTTTTTAAGAACGCAACAAATTTATTGTCTTTTTTCATTTGTATTCCTCCATATTTATACATACTTATTTAAGTATATCACCATTAGAAATATTTTGCAAGGTGTCTAACAAAAAAAAGGGGTGTAAATTAATTCGCAAGAAGTAATTTACACCCCCTTGGGGATAGAAAAAAAGATTCAGAATTGTCAAATCGAACTCAAAGCAAGGCAAAGCCGAGCTTTGAGTGGTAGCCCGAAGCTGTACAAAGGTACTGCGAGTGGTGAGATTTGACAATAGCAAAAAGGCAAATAATAGAAGAAAAACATCTCAAAAGATGTTTTTCTACATTTGTAATAAATTTATTCGATTTACAGACCGTTTTGTAATCTATATTCTTTATTGTTACTGCCTTTTTGCGGTCTGGACTTTTTTTACCCCTTGTTTTTGTTTCTATGAACTTGTTTTCTATAATTAACCGGCTGTTAATGCATACCACTGTGAATCAATTTTAAAAAGTTCAAGAGTTTCGATGTCGGTTTCTTCTCCGTCACTGCCTTTTATTGTCATCTCAAATTCAACCTTATATGCTTCGTCTATATCAAAACCTTTATCCAGTTTCTTACCAATTTCTTCTATTTCCTTAATTCTTTCTCTATCTATTTTTTGTTTTTCAAGAATTACCACATCGGTTTTAATATTTTTTCCAAATCTTTCATTGTAATCATCAGTATCGGTTGACCACTCTCTCATTATGGCTTTCTTGGCATCTTCTACTGTTGTACCGACAACATCTTCCATATCATCCCACATGGATTTAGGAAACGCTGTTTCCAACATTGATTCAGCATCGCCATCAACCCATGCTTGCGCATACTTTTCTAATGTTTTCTTGATTGTGTTCTGATCTCCGCCACCTGAACTTCTATTTCCGCTTCCGTCACTATCATGCCAGAAAATAAAGTATGCTCCGACTGCAAGAGCTGCCACGATAACAAGAGTAATTATTGTAACTACGATGCCCTTGCCTTTTGGCTTGTATTCATAATTATATGCCGGATAATATCTCGGGATCTGCCCGGGTGCATAATTAGGTACCTGTTGAGCACTCTGTCCGGGTGCGTACTGTGGGACCTGATTATTTGCGTTTGAAATTCTGTTGCCACACTCTCCGCAAAAAACGGCTCCCTCCGGCAATTGCTTTCCGCATTTACTGCAAAATATCATAATCATACCTCCAAACTATGTATTTTATGTCATAATATGTTTATTAAATTCATATTATCATACTTTTTTTATTTGCGCAAGTTTTCTTTTGTTTTTCCACCAAATTTACAGTATAGAAAAAAGATTGCAAAACCTGACAGTCTCGCAATCTTTTTGATTAACAATTACATAAAGTATGATTTATAAATTATATGTGATTATATTCTTACATACCATTTACCATCTATTTTGTACATAGAGATGGTTTCTTCTTCGGTTTCTTCATCGTCACTGCCTTTGATGGTCTGCTCGGTTTCAATCTCATATCCTGCTTCAATATCTATGTTTATATCAAATAGTTCTTCAATTTCTTCTTCTTCGTCTTTA
>SVJK01000058.1 GCA_015069015.1 Oscillospiraceae bacterium | reverse complement strand
CCGTATCTCAATCCTGTTTTTTGTCCGGATTTTCATCCCTTTCCAATTTTGGTGAGATTTTCAAAAAATTCTGTCAAATGTCTCCACGTGAGTATTCAAAAGCATCCCGAAAATAATCGGGATGCTCAGACTGTCGAAAAAGCCCGCACCGCAAAGTGCCGGGCTTTCTCTATAATATAAAAGTATTTAATAATTGAACATATGTTTATGATGCTTTTGTCAATAAAATTGCCAAAAGCTATGATTTGAGGCACTTTGCTTGCTTCGTCATGGCTCATTGCCGTACCCTCGTACTGTCCGCTTCGCCCTTCCTCGCCTGCGACCATTTTCGAAAGTCTCTCAGCGTGTCGACTTTATCGACACGCTGAAGCATCCTGAAAATAATCGGGATGCTTTTGAATTTAACTATTTGATTTTTTCTGCTTCTGCTAACATATTCTCAATAAATATGCCGTATCCCCTGGTAGGATCGTTAACAAAAACGTGAGTAACCGCACCAACTAACTTGCCATTCTGAACGATAGGGCTACCGCTCATCCCTTGAACAATACCTCCGCATTTTTCTATGAGTTTTTTGTCGGTGATTTCAATAACCATTCCTTTTGTGGTTTCTCCGTGAGGGAGAATTCTTATGATTTTTGCGCTGAATTCTTCTCTGCCATCTCCGATGTCGCAAATGATTTTTGCTTCTCCCGTTTTGGTTTCGCTCCTTGGCTGAATGCTGACCTTTTCATAGTCGGGGGCAGAACTTTTTCCATATATGCCAAATGGGGAGTTTTCAGAAATTTCTCCGATTTTTTTCCCTGAAAAAACCCCCTTTAATGCACCGGGAGAGCCTTTTTCGCTTTTTTCAACACCAACAACAGATGCATCAAAGATGCTTCCACCCGAAGATGTTATACATTCTCCTGTGTCAATATCTGATATGGGATGGCCGAGCGCACCAAACCCTGTATCTGAATAAAATGTTACTGTGCCGATTCCCGCAACGGTGTCTCTCACCCAAAGACCGATTTTTTTCTCTTTGCTGTCTTTCGGGATTTGAATTTCCCACGTCATTTCTTTTCCGTCTCTTTCACCGTTAATTAAAATTGTGCCGTCTGATTCTGATATCAGATTAGAAACATCATCTGTTGAATATACTTTTGTTTGGTTTATGGATGTTATTATGTCTCCCTCTTTAATGCCTGACTTTTTTGCGGGGGAAAGTTTGCCGTTTTTTGTTTGGACATCTTCAGTTCCCACAACAAGAACACCTTTTGTCTTAAGATTTATGCCAACAAGATTTCCGCCGGGAGTGAGCTTTATTTCATCGGTTACGGAAAGGTCAACATTTTTAAATGGGATAAATCCGCAAAGATATACTGTTGCATCAATTTTCTGAAAGCTGTTTTGATTAAGTTTTTCACCGGAGTTTTGCCACACATCTTCAGACGGAGTTTCCTTTGATGAAAGAATCCATTTTGCACCTTCGGGAAGCCATTTTCCGCCTGTTTCATTTTGGTGTATGAGAACCTTTTCGGGAATTGAAAGGGAAAGAATAGACGGAGCACAAAGGGTGAATAATATAAAGAACAAAGTGAAACGGGCAACAGATGATGTTTTTTTGAAAATCAAATTTTGTCATCTCCCTGCCTATAATTTTTGTTTTTCAATTTTATATTAGCCAAAGTTGAGTGTGACTATGCTGACAAAAAGGCTTAAACTTTGTAAATAAAGTCATAAATGTATGAATAAAAGAATATAAATATAATATTGTTGCTTTTTAATGAAAATCGGACAAATAATTTGTCAGGAATAAATATGGTAATATTATCCTAAATGTGATATAATTATTAAAATACAATTATAAGTTTTTTACAAAACAATAAAAATTACGAAAGGCGGAAAAAATGAAAGACTTTGAAATGAAAGAAATGACAGACCTTTTTTTATCAGGAAAGTCAAAAGATGCATATAAGTTCCTTGGTTGTCACAAATCGGGAAATGGCTATATATTCAGAGTCTGGGCGCCTGATGCAAAATCTGTCAGCGTTGTGGGAGACTTTAACGGATGGGACAAAAATGCCCCAAAAATGCAATATCTTGGCGGCGGTATATGGGAAGGGTTTTCGGATGTTGCAAAACAATATGACAACTATCAGTATTATATTGAAACCAAAAACAAAGGATATATATATAAATCTGATCCTTATGCCTTTCACGCCTGCACAAGACCTGAAACTGCATCGAAGGTATACGACTACACCAAGATAAAGGTAAGAGACAAAGAATTTTTAAAGAAAAAAGCAAAAGTAAATCATATGGAAAGTGCCATGAACATCTATGAGGTGAATCTTGGCTCCTGGATGAGACACAAAGACGGCAATTTTTTCACCTACAGGCAAAGCGGTGACGAAATCGTCAGATATGCAAAGGAAATGGGCTACACCCACATTGAACTTATGCCCATAACAGAGTATCCCTATGACCTTTCCTGGGGATATCAGGTCACAGGTTATTATGCCCCCACTTCAAGATATGGCACGCCTGAAGATTTTGCATATTTTGTTGAAAGATGCCACAAAGAGGGCATATATGTTATTTTGGATTGGGTGGGAGCGCATTTTCCAAAAGATGCCCACGGACTTTTTGAGTTTGACGGAAGTTTCTGCTACGAATATTCCGATCCTTTAAAAAATGAACATCCCGACTGGAACACCCGTATTTTTGACTATGGAAAAGGCGAAGTCATATCTTTCCTCACATCAAACATAAGTTTCTGGCAGGAAGTTTATCACATAGACGGATTCAGAGTGGATGCGGTTGCATCAATGCTCTATCTTGACTACGGAAAAAAAGACGGCCGGTGGAGAGCCAATGTTTTTGGCGGAAACTATAACCTTGAGGCAATTGACTTTTTGAAAAAACTCAATGAAACCGCTTTTTCAAATGATCCGAAGGTTTTAATGATAGCAGAAGAATCCACCGCATTTCCAATGGTGACAAAACCCACCTATGACGGGGGACTTGGATTTAACTTCAAATGGAATATGGGATGGATGAACGATATGCTTTCCTATATGTCCACAGATCCGCTTTTCAGAAAAGGGAAACATAACAACATAACATTTTCTCTCACCTATGCATTTTCCGAAAACTTCATTCTTCCTCTTTCCCATGACGAGGTTGTCCACGGAAAGTGTTCAATGATAGGAAAAATGCCGGGGACATATGATGAGAAGTTTGCAAACTTAAGAGCCTTTTATGCATACATGATGGCACATCCCGGGAAAAAACTTTCATTTATGGGAAATGAATTTGCTCAGTTCATTGAGTGGGATCCCGAAAAGGAACTTGACTGGCTTCTGCTGGAATACGATGCTCACAAAAAGACGAAAAAGTTTGTTAAAGACCTTAACAATTTCTATATTTCCCACAGTCAGTTTTGGGAGAACGATTCTGACTGGGAGGGATTTAAGTGGATAAGCAATGATGACAATTCACAAAGCGTAATTTCTTTCAGAAGAATAGACAAAAAGGGAAATGAAATTATTGTTGTTTGTAATTTCTGCCCTGTTGAAAGAAAGAATTACAAAATAGGTGTTCCCGAAAAAGGAACATACAAGTGCATATTTACCACAGACAAGTTGTCATACGGCGGGAAAGGCACAAGACTGAATGTGAGAAAATCAAAAAGCGAACCCATGCACGGATGTGACGAGAGCATCTCTCTCACGCTCCCTGCAATGTCGGTTTTGTATTATCAAAAAATAAATCAGGAGGCGTATGAAAAATGATAAGGGGAAAAAGCAAGGAATGTATTGCCATGCTTCTTGCAGGAGGACAGGGAAGCCGTCTCAAAGTTCTCACACAGGAGACTGCAAAACCTGCAGTACCTTTTGGAGGAAAATATCGCATAATTGACTTTCCTTTGTCAAATTGCGTCAATTCAGGGATAGACACTGTGGGAATTATGACACAGTATCAACCCCTTGAACTCAATGACTACATAGGCACAGGTTCGCCCTGGGGTCTTGACAGAAACTTTGGCGGTGTTCACATCTTGCCGCCCTATGCAAAGAGCAACAAAAGCGAATGGTACAAAGGTACGGCAAATGCAATATATCAGAACATCAACTTTGTTGACCGTTATCAGCCTGAATATGTTCTTGTTCTTTCAGGTGACCACATCTACAAAATGGACTATGAAAAAATGCTTTCTTTCCACAAGGAAAAAGGGGCAGAGTGTACAATAGCAGTTCTTGATGTTCCCATTGAAGAGGCATCACGTTTCGGAATTATGAACACAAATGAAGATGATTCCATATATGAATTTGAAGAAAAACCCAAAAAGCCAAAGAGCACAAAGGCATCTATGGGTGTATATCTCTTTAATTGGGATATATTAAAAAAATATCTGATAGCAGACGAAGCTGATCCGAAATCCTCAAATGACTTTGGAAAAAATGTTATTCCTGCACTTCTTGGCGACGGGAAAAAACTTTTTGCCTATCAGTTTGACGGCTACTGGAAAGATGTAGGAACTCTTCAGAGTCTCTGGGAAGCAAATATGGATCTTTTAGATCCGTCGGTGCCCATTGAACTAAAGGACAAAAACTATAAAATCTTTGCCCGAAACTATGCAGAACCCCCGACACTAATTACAAAATCTGCCGATGTCAGCAATTCTCTCATTGCAGAGGGCTGTACAGTTAAGGGAAGCGTGAAAAACTCCGTAATTTCCACAGGGTGCAAAATTTCAGAAGATGCAATAATCATAAACAGCGTTCTGATGCCCGATGTTGAAGTTAAAAGCGGTGCAGTAATAAAATATGCAATCATCGGACAGGAGAGCATAGTCGGAATGAATGCCAAAGTCGGCGAAGTTCCCGATGACGGCGATAAAAAGGACATTTGTGTAATTGGCCATTCCACCGCAATCGGTGCAGGCGAAGTTATCACACAGTGAGGGGGCAAAGATTATGAAAATGACAGGAATAATTTTTTCAAATGTATATGACACATCACTTGGTGATCTTACAATGAAAAGGACAGTTGCGTCACTTCCTTTCGGAGGACGTTACCGCCTTGTGGACTTTGTTTTGTCAAATATGGTAAACTCTCACATTTCATCCATAGGTCTGATTACAAAATATAACTATCAGTCCCTCATGGATCATCTTGGCTCCGGTCAGGAATGGGATTTAAGCAGGAAAAATGCAAGTTTCTACATTCTTCCTCCCTTTGCCTCAGGTGCAACAAATGTGTACAGAGGAAACCTCGAAGCCCTTTCAAATGCAGTTCAGTTTCTGCAATCCAACAAGCCTGACTATGTTGTTATGTGCGACACAACCGTTATATGTAACATTAACTTTAAAAAGGCACTCAAAAGCCATGTTGAATCAGGTGCAGATGTGACAGCAATTGCAAGCCGCGACCTCAGGTCATATGAGTCAATGGATTCAGACCTTATTTTGAAAAAAGGTGAATCGGGACTTGCAGTTGACATGTCAATCGGTCAGGACCTTGGTGAAAATTCCATGATTGGTATGGGAATGTTTATTGTGGAGAGAAAATATCTCATAAGCATAATCAACAACTATGTTTCAAGAGGACGCTACAGTTTTGAAAGAGATTTTCTTCTTTCAAGATTTGCCGATGATTCTGTGTCTGTCAATGTGTATGAGTTCAAAGGTCCCGTTCTTCGTAACCACAGCATCCTTTCATATTTCAAGAACAATTTCCGAATTATGGAAGAGAGCATAAGAGAGGATATTTTCAGTTCAAAATCTCCCATATACACAAAGGTGAGAGACGAAGCACCCACATATTATTCTGACAGTTCAAGCACAAATGATTGTCTGATAGCAGACGGATGTGTAATAAAAGGCAAACTTGAAAATGCGGTTGTGTTCAGAGATGTAACTGTGGATGAGGGTGCTAAAATCAAAAATTCAATTATCATGCAGGGCTCGGTGATAGGTAAGGGTGCAAAAATAGAAAATGCAATCATTGACAAAAATGTTACCATCACACCGGGAGCAACATTGATAGGCGGTTCATCATCGCCCATAATCATTCACAAAGGAGATACCATTTAAGGAGGGCATATATGAAAATATTATTTGCAGCAAGTGAAGGCGCACCTTTTATAAAATCCGGAGGACTTGGAGATGTTTTAGGCTCTCTTCCTCCTGCACTTTCAAAACTTCCTGACACAGAGGCAATAGTTTTTGTGCCATACTATTCAAAAATCAAAAACAATCCCGAACTTAACATAGAATATGTCACAAGTTTTTATATGCCCCTTGCCTGGCGAAACAGTTATGTGGGACTTTTCAAAGCAGAGGTAAAAGGCAAAGCGGCAGGAAGAGGGAAAAGGTCAAAAGTTACATGGTATTTTATAGACAATGATGACTATTTTGCCAGAGATTCTCTCTATGGTTATCCCGACGACGGCGAGAGATTTGCATTTTTTTCAAAGGCAATTTTAGAATCTTTGGTTCATCTTGATATTGAACCTGATGTGATTCATTGCAATGACTGGCAGACGGGATTTTTGCCTCTCTTTTTAAAGGCTCTTTACGGTGATGTTGAAAAACTTAAAAAGGTCAGAACAGTTTTCACCATTCACAACATTGAATATCAGGGGAAAGCAGATGCTGATTTTCTTTCTGAAGTTCTCGGAGTGGATGAGAGATGGCGAAATGTCTGCACTCAGGACGGTATGATAAATGCAATGAAAACGGCAATTGTTCTTTGTGACCGTCTTTCAACAGTTTCCAGGACTTATGCCAGCGAAATTCAGTATGCATATTTTGCCCACGGACTCGAAAGCATAATTTCAGAGAATAAATACAAAACTCTCGGAATTGTAAATGGGATTGACACCGCATTATATAACCCTGAAAAAGACAACACAATTGATTTTAAATTTAAAGCCACAGACCTTTCGGGAAAAGCAAAATGCAAAGCCGCACTTCAAAAGGACCTTGGACTTCCCGTGAGAGATGATGTTCCGATTGTTGCGATGATAACAAGACTTGTGAAGCATAAAGGTCTTGAACTTGTGGAATGGGTTGCAGACAATCTTGCAAATATGGACATTCAACTTGTGGTTATCGGAACAGGTGATGAACATTATGAAGAAATGTTCAAGTTCCTTTCTTATGTTCACCCCGAAACAGTATGCGCAAAAATTTTATTTGATCCTGTTCTGGCAAACAGACTCTATGCCGCGTCAGACTTTTTCCTGATGCCTTCAAAATCTGAGCCATGCGGACTTTCACAACTTATTGCAATGCGTTACGGCTCTGTGCCGATTGTCAGGGAAACCGGAGGACTTGTGGATACTGTTGAACCTTACAACATAGAGACAGGAGAGGGCAGAGGGTTCACTTTCAAAGTGTTCAATGCTCACGATATGCTTGGAGCTGTGGAAAGAGCATCGGAATTTTTCAAAGACAAAAAATCTCTTGACAGTTTAAGAAAAAAGATTATGAAACTTGATACAAGCTGGAAAGAAAGCGCACAAAAATATATGGATATGTATCAGGGTATGTTTGAATAAGCTTAAAATCATAAAACAAAAAGGCAAAATATATAGGGGAATCTCTATAATATATTTTGCCTTTTGAATTTTTGAAACTATTGAATTTTTAAGCATAAAATGATATAATAGGAAAAATACATAAAGTAAAAAGGGGAAAACAAATATGAAAAAGATTAAAAAAGTATTTCTGATGGTCTTATGTATGATATTATGTTTTTCTTTTGTTTCGTGCAACAAATCAGAAGAGAAAGTAAGCCTTTGGGAAAATGCAACATACACAGAAGATCAAATTTTCGGCAACGGTAAAAAAACTGTAGTTCTGGAGGTTAAAGCGGAAGATAAAAGTGTTGAATTCACCTTCAGAACCAATACTGATGTTTTAGCGGATGTACTTACTGAGCATAATATTATATCCGGAGATGAGGGACCTTATGGCATATATGTGACCTGCGTCAACGGTATCGAGGCAAACTACGATGAGAACAAGAGTTTTTGGTCTCTTGAAAAAGAAGGACTTCAACTTACAACCGGTGTGAGCGAAACCGGCATCAAGGACGGAGACAGATTCTCATTTGTATATACCATAGTCTGAAATGGGACATGGTACAACCGAATAAAAGGATGTAAAAAATGGAATTTTTAAAACTTTTGGAATCACTTCGCACACCCTTTTGGGACTCTATTTTTTCCTTCATAACACATTTTGGGGAAGAGTCCGTATTTATAGTAATAAGTTTTATCCTCTTTTGGTGTGCAGACAAGAAAAAAGGATATTATTGTCTTATGGTGGGATTTTGGGGACTTTTAACAAATCAGTTTCTCAAAATCTTCTGCCGTGTTCCAAGGCCCTGGGTGAAAGATAAAAGTTTCACCATTGTGGAGTCTGCAAGGGGCGAGGCTGGAGGATATTCATTTCCGTCGGGACACACTCAGATTTCCGTCGGAACATATGCATCTATCGCAAGGGCATTTAGCATAAAAGTCATAAGATATGTGTGCATAATTCTTTGTATTCTTATCCCTTTTTCAAGGATGTATCTTGGAGTACACACGCCTCTTGATGTGGGTGTGTCTGTTGTAATTGCAGTTTTTCTCACGTTCATAATGACGCCTTTTTTAGGGAAACTTACCGAGTGCAAAAGAAAAATGAGAATTAATTTTGCTTTGATGGTTTTCTTTTCATTTGCCTTTGTGCTTTATATGGAACTTTATAAATTTCCTCAAAGCACAGATCTTGCAAACTTTATGGAAGCAAGGGGTAATTCTTTCAGGATTCTTGGAATAGTTCTTGGCATATGGCTTGGGTATGAAATTGACCAAAAGCACATAAACTTTGATACAAAGGCTGTGTGGTGGGCACAGATTATAAAACTGATTTTCGGAACGCTTATTGTCTTTATAATAAAAGAAGGCCTTAAAATGCCTCTTGAAATTGTCTTTTCAAATCATCCCATCTCAGGCGCAGTAAGATATTTTCTCATATCGCTTTTTGCCTGCGGAATCTGGCCTTTCACATTTTCATTCTTTTCACGTCTTGGAAATAAAAACAACAGCAGGTGATTATTTTTGCGTATTTTATATGACAGTAAAAAAAGTGAATATAAAAATCCTTTCGGGGCGCTTTGCGAGGGGGAAGAATGCTTTGTTTCCATAAAAATCCCCTCATCGTGTGAAACCTATGATGCAAAAATCCTTTTTTGCAACGACCACACAGGAGAAAGTCATTCTGTTCCTATGCATCTGATATCAGAAGATGGTGTATATGAAACCTACGGATGCAAATTCTCTCTTTCTGAAAAAGGATTATATTTTTACCATTTTAAAATCTTCACAAAAGGTTCGGAATTTGAACTTTTCCGTCAGGGATATGACCAGACAAACATAGGCGTTGGCGAAAAGTGGCAGATAAGTTGCTATGAAAAAGGTTTTTCTGTTCCCGAAATCTTTAAGGGAAAAGTTATGTATCAGATTTTCCCTGACAGATTCTATGCACAGGAGATTGAAAATTCAGATGGCAAACTTTGCCCATTTTACATTCACGAAAACAAAGATGACATTCCCGATTTTCGTCCTGATGAAAACGGGAAAATTTTAAACTGTGATTTTTTTGGAGGAAATCTTAAGGGAATAACAAAAAAACTTGACTATATAAAATCTCTTGGAGTTTCTGTGATATATTTGAATCCCATTTTTATGGCATATTCAAATCACAGATATGACACCTGTGACTATAAAAGAATCGATCCTCTTTTAGGGTGCGAAAAGGATTTTGAAAACCTTTGCACCGAGGCACACTTAAGAGACATCAGAATTATTCTTGACGGTGTTTTTTCACACACAGGATCAAGAAGCATATATTTTGATAAGGAAAATGAATTTGGTGACGGTGCTTTTCATAACAGTGAATCTCCCTATAAAGACTGGTTTAAGTTTGGGGAAAACAAAAATGATTATGAAACCTGGTGGGGAATTGAAACACTTCCCTGCACAGATGAAATGAGTCAAGGGTTTGTTGACTATATAATTTCATCGCCCGATTCCGTCATTTCCCATTGGATGGGGAAAGGCGCTGACGGATTCAGACTTGATGTGGCAGACGAACTCCCCGATGAATTCATATATCTTCTGAGGAAAAAAGTAAAAGAAATCAAAAAAGACAGTTTTCTCATCGGTGAAGTGTGGGAGGATGCATCAAACAAAATAAGTTATGGCGTGAGAAGAAAATATTTTACTCATTCAGAACTTGACTCTGTTATGAATTATGTTTTCAAAAATGCAATAATAGATTATGTGACAAAGAGAAAAAACGGTGAGGAATTTGAAAGGGAAGTTATGACTATTGCCGAAAACTATCCCAAAGACTCTCTCCACAGCCTTATGAATTCTCTTTCAACTCACGACACAAGCCGAATCATAACCTGCCTGTCGGATGCGGATGAGGCAATGACGAAGGAAGAAAAAGCCTCATTTAAAATGAATGAAAAAATGCGTTCCGATGCAAAAGACAGACTCTATGTCGCTTCATTTTTGCAGTATTTTCTTCCGGGAACTGCCTGCATATATTATGGTGATGAAATCGGCATGGAGGGATTTGGAGATCCCTTTTCCAGAGGATATTTTAAATGGGATGAAACAGACAACGAAATTTACGAATTTTTCAGGGAATTGGGAAAAATCAAGAATTCACATCCTGCACTTCAAAAGGGAACAATCAGTTTTTCTCACACCTTGGGTGTTATGATTATGGAAAGAGAAACTGAAAAGGAAAAAGCCGTCGGAATTATAAATATGTCAGACGATGAATATAAGACAGAGACAAACTCTGCCGTCATATGCCACAAAGTGAGCATAAGGGGAGAAAGTCTCTATGTTCAAAAGGGCGGATTTGCTCTTTATTTCAAGTAGTAAATTGTAAACTGAGATGCAATATATGTCTATGTGATTATAGCCTGACTTAAGTTGCATTTTGTTTTGGGAAAAATTATATTGCACTAAACACTTGCAATTGTTAAATAAATGTGCTATACTATGAAAAAAATATGAGAAACGGGAGCTTGTGTTACAGGCTGAGAGGAAGGTAAAACCTTCGACCGAGAACCTGATTTGGATAATGCCAACGAAGGGATGCCTGAACTTTAGTTTTAGGAAGACTTATGTAATCTTAGGAGTTACCAGATCGGTAGCTCCTTTTTTGTTTGATTTTTGGAGGTGATTTGAGTGGTAAGAATTAATGGAGAAAATTTAGATGTGAGCGGCAAATCTGTTGCAGAATATCTGAATTTGACAGGTTATGACTTAATGCGTGTTGCAGTAGAACTAAACGGCAACATTGTTCCTAAAGCCCGGTATGCCGACATAGTTTTTAAAGACGGCGACAGCGTTGAGATTGTAAGATTTGTAGGAGGTGGTTGATATGATTCCAACCAAAGAAGAATGGATGAATGCATTAAATGACAGACATGGAGCCATGTTCCAAGAGAAAATCTTATCCACAACTGTTGCCATATGCGGTCTTGGGGGCCTTGGTTCTAACATAGCCATTTCACTTGCCCGTGCAGGTATAGGGAAACTCATATTGATTGATTTTGACAGGGTAGACATAACAAATCTGCACCGTCAAGGGTACAAGGCAAATCAAATAGGAATGAGAAAAACCGAGGCCTTACAGGACAACCTAAAGGAAATAAACCCTTATCTTGAAACCGAGATATATACAATCCGTCTTGATGAAAGTAATGCAAGGAATATTCTTTCAGGTGCGGATATTATCTGTGAAGCATTTGACAATGCAGAAGAAAAAGCAAACATTGTAAACTTTGTTTTATCTGAAATGCCTGAAAAATATATTGTTGCTGCATCGGGTATGGCAGGCTTAGGTAGTTCTGACTTAATAAAAACAAGAAAAGTTTCGGGCAGGTTTTATCTTTGCGGTGATGAAGTAAGCGATGTAAAAGACGGAATCGGGCTTGTATCCACAAGGGTTATGCTGTGTGCTGCACATCAGGCACACGCAGTTTTAAGAATCATAGCAAAAGAATACGAAGTATAGAAAGAAGGAAATTCAAATGAATAATGACAAACTTGTTATCGGAGGTCACGAATTCAATTCCCGTTTTATCTTAGGTTCGGGAAAATACTCTCTTAATTTAATTGAATCTGCACTAAAAGATGCCGGAGCTGAGATTATTACGCTGGCAGTTCGCAGAGCCAATACTAAAGAACAAGAAAACATTTTAGATTTTATTCCAAAAGATATAACACTTCTCCCGAACACAAGCGGAGCAAGAAATGCTGAAGAAGCAGTCAGAATTGCCCGTCTTGCCCGGGAACTTGGATGCGGTAATTTTGTAAAGATAGAAATTATGCGTGATTCAAAGTATCTTCTTCCTGACAATCAGGAAACAATCAAAGCAACAGAGATTCTTGCAAATGATGGATTTGTTGTTATGCCGTATATGTACCCTGACTTAAATGTTGCCCGTGATTTAGCAAATGCAGGAGCCGCAACCATAATGCCTCTCGCATCTCCCATAGGCTCTAACAAAGGTCTTGCAACAAAAGATTTCATTCAGATTCTCATTGATGAAATTGATTTGCCTATTATTGTTGATGCAGGTATCGGCAAACCCTCTCAGGCTTGTGAGGCAATGGAAATGGGGGCTGCTGCTATTATGGCAAACACAGCTCTTGCAACCGCAGGCAATCTTCCCCTTATGGCATCTGCTTTTCGTCAGGCAATTGATGCAGGCAGAAAAGCATACCTTTCAGGTCTTGGCAGAGTTCTGACTCGTGGTGCATCCGCATCTGATCCTTTAACGGGATTTTTGCGTGATTAAGGGGGATTTGAAATGGAAAATCAATTTTTTGTTGACTCAGAGCATCTGTCACCTGAAGCGCTTTCAAAAAAACACAGACTTGAAACAGATCCTTCCTCACGAAAAAATCATATGGAATATCTGCCGGGCATGGAGAAAATAGAATCGGATGTTTGCAAAAATGTGATGGAACATATGAATTCTTTTGATTATTCAAAATACACTGCAAAAGATGTGGAAACGGCATTGGAGCATGAAATCTGCACTATAGAAGATTTTAAGGCACTGCTTTCTCCTGCGGCGGAAGCCTGTTTAGAGAAGATGGCACAAAGAGCAAGACTTGAAACAAGCAGGCATTTCGGCAACACAGTATATCTTTTTACCCCTCTTTATATAGCCAATTACTGTGAAAACTACTGTGTGTATTGCGGGTTTAACTGCTATAACCACATTAACCGTATGAAACTCTCTTTGGAGCAGATTGAAAAGGAAATGAAAATTATTGCAGACAGCGGTATGGAAGAAATTCTGATTCTTACGGGCGAAAGCCGTTCCCAAAGCGATATAGATTATATCGGTGAAGCGTGCATGCTTGCAAGAAAGTATTTCCGTATGGTAGGACTTGAAATCTATCCCGTAAATACTGATGAATATAAGTACCTTCACGAGTGCGGCGCTGACTATGTAACCGTATTTCAGGAAACTTATGATACTCAAAAGTATGAACAACTTCATCTGCTTGGTCACAAACGTGTATGGCCTTATCGTTTTGATGCGCAGGAACGAGCGCTTATGGGCGGTATGCGAGGAGTTGCTTTTTCCGCACTTTTGGGGCTTTCAGATTTCAGAAAGGATGCTTTGGCAAGTGCACTTCACGTATACTACCTGCAAAGAAAATATCCTCACGCAGAAATGTCTCTGTCCTGCCCAAGACTCAGACCAATCATCAATAACGATAAAATCAACCCATTAGATGTTCACGAAAAACAACTCTGCCAGATAATCTGTGCATATCGCATCTTCCTGCCCTTTGTGGGGATCACAGTATCTTCCCGTGAGAGTGCACAGTTCAGAAACGGTATTGTGAAGATTGCCGCAACAAAGGTTTCAGCAGGTGTGTCCACGGGAATAGGCGACCATGAAAGTAAATACAGCGGAAAAGAGTCGGATGAAGTGCAGGGCGATGAACAGTTTGAGATTGACGATAACAGAAGCCTTGACAAGATGTATAAAGACATTGCTGACGAAGGTCTACAGCCTGTTCTGAATGATTATCTTTATGTATAGGAGAAAAAGAAAATGAAACATTTTGACACAACACTATATTTTATAACCGACAGCACCGGATTTGGTGAGGAAGAATTTTTAAGGAGAACGGAAGAAGCATTAAAAGGCGGGGTTAGTTTACTCCAACTTCGTGAGAAGGACAAAACCACAAGAGAATATATTTCACTTGCCGAAAAGGTACACACACTTACGAAGAAATATAATGTCCCCCTTATCATCGACGACAGAGTAGATGTTGCTCTTAGCGTGGGTGCAGAAGGGGTTCATC
>SVJK01000057.1 GCA_015069015.1 Oscillospiraceae bacterium | reverse complement strand
TCTATGAGCAAATTCTTAATGAGGATAATACCGATGCAGAGGCTTATTGGTCTTTAGTCCTCTGCCGCTACGGTATTGAATATGTGGAAGACCCGACTTCTCATAAACGTATTCCTACCGTAAACAGAGCACAGTTCACATCCGTTTTTGATGATGAGGACTATAAATCTGCCATATCATATGCCGACTCATATCAAAAGACGGTTTATGAGAAGGAAGCAAATACGATTAACGAAATTCAGAAAGGTATCCTTGCAATTTCTCAAAAAGAAGAGCCCTTTGATGTTTTCATTTGCTACAAGGAAACAGACAATAGCGGCAGAAGAACACCCGATTCGGTTTTGGCAAACGACCTGTATCATCAGCTGAAACAGGAAGGATTTAAAGTCTTCTTTGCTCGTATTACACTTGAAGATAAACTTGGAACGGCATACGAGCCCTACATATTTGCAGCACTCAATTCATCAAAAGTAATGGTTGTTTTAGGCACAAAGCCTGAATACTTTAATGCAGTATGGGTTAAGAATGAGTGGTCAAGATACCTTGCACTCATAAAAAATGGTGCAAAGAAAATGCTTATCCCTGCCTACAAGGACATGGACCCCTATGACCTTCCTGAAGAATTCTCTCATCTTCAGGCACAGGATATGTCAAAACTTGGCTTTATGCAGGATTTAATTCGGGGCATCAAAAAGATTGCGAAATCGGAACAGCCAAAACAGACAGTTGTGAAAGAAACTGTAGCTGCAAGCACAAATGTGAATACTGCACCTCTTCTTGAACGAGCATTTATGTTTCTTGAAGACAGAGACTGGGAAAGTGCAGATGAATATTGTGAAAAGGTTTTGGATATTGAACCCAAATGTGCTGAAGCATATTTAGGAAAACTTATGGCAGAGCTTAGAGTGTCTTCTAAGGACGGCCTTTGCAATTGTGGTATGCCATTTGACAGTAATGACAATTACGCCAAGGTTATGCGTTTTGGAGATGGTGACCTCAAGACAAAACTTCAAAATGATATTGACCACATCAACACCCGCAATGAAAATAACAGGCTAAACGGCATCTATGCAAAGGCATCTCAACAAATGAATACCGCAACAACCGAAAAAGAATTTAAAATTGCATCGGAAACATTTAATACCATTTCTCACCATAAAGATGCTAAGGAATTAAGTGCAAAATGTCTTGAAAAGGCAGAAATTGCACGAAAGGATAATATTTTATCTGACGCTCGTGACGATATGACCTTCAATACTGCTTATGGGTATAGATCTGCAATCAGACTGCTTCAGTCCATTCCCGGCTGGAAGGATGCGGATTCACTGAAATCGGAATGCGAAAACAAGATTAGGGACATAAAGGCGAAAGAAGAAGCAGAGAGGCTTGAAAAAGAAAGGCTTGAAAAGCTGAAAATAGCAAAGAAAGAACGTATTGCCAAAAGAAACAAGAAAATTGCAATGATCACAACACCTATTGTTTGTGCGATTGTCGTTTTCATAATTATATTAAATACTATAATATTACCGCCCATATATAGGAAGAAAGCAAATGAAATATATGGTGAAACTCTGTCTCAGGCAAAGATAGGAGATACTATTAAATTTGGCTCTTATGAACAGGACAATAACAAAACAAACGGAAAAGAGAAAATAGAATGGATTGTACTTGACAAGCAGGACAACAGGATTCTTGTAATCAGTAAAAATTCTCTTGATTGCAAACCATATAATGAGAGTGCGGAAGAAATAACTTGGGAAACTTGCTCACTTCGAAAATGGCTTAATGATGATTTTGCAGATGATGCTTTTTCGGAGCCGGAAAAGAGCATAATTCCTAAAGTTTCGGTGGAAGCTCATATAAATCCCGAATTTGATACCGATCCCGGTGATGCAACAGAGGATAAAGTATTTTTGCTGAGCATAACCGAAGCAAATAAATACTTTGGCTCAGATAGTGACAGAGAGTGCAAAGCCACTGATTATGCAGTTGCAAATGGCGTTTGGAAAAGTGACAGCGGCAACTGCTGGTGGTGGTTGCGGTCGCCCGGCGGTGATCAGAGTAGTGCCGCCGGTGTCTACAATGACGGTGGCGTCGATGAGGGCGGCAGCACTGTCAGCTACGATGATATTGCCGTCCGCCCTGCTATGTGGATAAACCTTGACTCTTAAATTTTCATTTTTTATTTTCTTGGAAGTAAAAAAAATATAAGAAAACAAAAAGCCCGAATATACAAGCAATTTGAACTTGTATATTCGGGCTTAATTTGTATCTGAAAATTTGTGCATTTGTTAATTGCATTTTATATTTTCACATTCAATTCATCCAGCATAGCCTTTGCCGCCATCTGCTGTGATTTCTTTTTGTTTGAGCCAACTCCGAAAGCACTTTTGCCCCCTGCAATTTCAACCTTTGTTTCAAAAGTTTTATTGTGGTCAGGGCCGCTTTCGCTCATCATTGTGTAGACAGGGACATAACCCCTGCTCTGGCAGTATTCCTGAAGAACTGATTTGTAATCTGCTTCTCTACCTCTGTGTTCTGCCGCTTCAATGATATCATCTTTAAGCCAGTCAAGAACCATTTTTTTGACCGTGTCAAAGCCTGAATCAAGATAGATAGCAGCAATGACAGATTCCATTGCATCGGATGTGAGAGAGGGTTTCAGACCACCGCCTGAAAGGCTTTCGCCTTTTCCCATTAAAAGATATTCACCCAGATGAAGTGAAGATGCCAACTTTGCGAGAGAATCTTCGCATACAACAGATGCTCTTATCTTTGAAAGTTCGCCTTCAGAACGCTTTTTATAATTTTTATATAAAAACTCACTTACTGAAAGACCAAGAACAGAATCACCCAAAAATTCCATGCGTTCATTTGAACCGTGGGGGAGATTTTTGTGCTCGTTTATATATGAAGTGTGAGTGAGAGCGTTTTTCAGATAAGAAATATTTTTAAATTTGTAGCCAAGGATTTTTTCAAATTCGCCAAGTTCAGGCATCATATCACCACCGGTGAAGTTTTTTTCATAAAATCAGCTGTTAGCCTTTATGTAGTCAACAACATCGCCTACACAACTTATATTTTCAGCTTCGTCTTCGGGGATTTCAAGGTCAAATTCTGTTTCGAGAGCAAGGATGAGTTCAACGATGTCGAGAGAATCTGCACCAAGATCTTCAATGAAGGAGGATTCAGCAGTAATTTCGTCTGCTTCAACACCAAGCTGATCTGCAATGATTTCTTTAACTTTTTCAAATACCATGTTTATTTACCTCTTTCTTTTTGATACATATATAATATTACATAAATTTCCTTTAGTCAATAGTTTTTTATCCCCATATTACAGATATCATTATGCCCGAAAGTATAATAATTGCACATAGAGTTTTGAAAAGGATGTTTTTTTCCTTAAAGAAAAGCCATCCTGTGAGGACAGTGACAAAAACCGAAGACTGTTTTATGACTGTCATAACGGTCACCTGACTTTCGGGTGATGCGTTTGCAATAAAGAGAAGTCTGTCACCGAAAACAAGAGAAAGACTCATAAGGGGAATCCAGTAGTTTCCCTTAAGTGTAGAGATTGAAACTTTTTCTTTTCTTACAATCAGAATCAAACCATACAAAACCAAAAGGAACAACATAAACCAGAACTGAAGTTGGTCGCTTGTCATGGATTTCATAAGCACCTTATCCATTGTGCCCGAAATTGAATTGAGTATGCAGTTAAGAAGTGCCGCAAGAAGAACGGTTATGCTGACTCTTCCTTTTGGGGAATCAGATTTTGAATTTGCTAAAAGCAGCCCTGTGGTTACTATTATAACCCCGAGAGCCTTTGCCAAAGTCATTTCTTCACCTAAAACAAACACACCGAGAAGCGTTGAAAAAACCATTCTCGACATATCCATAATGCCGTAGAGACTAACAGTCATTGACCTTAGCGCCACAAAGGCGAGCATCCAGGAACTTGCAACAATGAGTGCTTTCAGAAAAGAATAGAAAATATATATTCCTGGAGTCGAAAAGGCATTTCCCGAAAAAGGAAGAATGAGAATAAAGCCCAGAAGAGAATAGAAGAAAAGAATTTCATCTGACGAACTTTTCTTCAGAGCCGCTTTCTTCATTGCGTCTCTTGAGCCTTTAAGAAAACTGTATATAAAAATAAATAAAACCCATAAACTATTCATAACTTACCACTTCAAAAAACTTTGTATTATAATATTTTGCCGCATCTATTGTGCATTTGTCAATTCTCTCACCGCACACAATATATGACACGGCAGGAGGGCAACTTACGCATAGGGATGCTAAAACCTTACCTTCGCATTTGTCTGCTTCAAGCCTTTGCGATTTTGAAAGAGAGGCATCTTTGGGTGTCATAACTCTTTCAGGCTTTGAAATTATCGGGAATTTTTCCTTTATTTCCTCTTTTTTCGGAATGGATAAAAGAACATTTTCGAGTTTCTCAAGTTCTGAGTCTGTCATTTCACAACTTAGCATAAACACGGCAAAATCTTTGTCCGAAAACTCACATTCAATGTTTGATTTTCTTAAAAATTCTGCAAATTCTTCGCCGTCATATCCGTATTTTTTTGTTTCTATACATATTTTTAAAACTTCGTCACCCGGAAGTGAAAAACCGTGTTTTTCAAGATTTTCTTTAAAACTTTCAATCTTTTGGCAAAAGTCTGAAAGTTTTTTTCTGTATCCGTCAAAGATATACTCATTTGTAAGGTCAAGGGAAGCCATTATAAGATATGACGGACTTGTGGAACCAAAAAGTGAAAGAGCATATTTTGCCTTTCTCAAAAGAAAGTCCGGGGCATCACCAGATATATGAAGATATGCTCCGCCTGTTAAAACCGGCAAGGTTTTGTGGGCAGAATCACAACATATATCTGCACCAAGGTCTGTGGGGTGAAGACTTTCGGGCAAAAATTTCAGGTATGCACCGTGAGCATTATCCACCAAAAGAAGAACGTCGTGTTTTTTGCATATTTTGGAAATTCCTTTTATGTCACAGATGTTGCCAAGATAATCGGGACTTGTCACATATACTGCGCAAAAACCATTATCCTCTGAAAGTAACGAGTCAAGTTCTTCGGGACAAATTGAGCAGGAGAGGTATGATTCTGAACTTTTCGGGAAAACCCAATCCACATCAATGTCAAGAAGTGCCGCACCTGAAATAAAGGTTTTGTGGGCATTTCTTCCTGCAAGTATTTTGGTTTTTCCCTTTCCTTTTTCCTTTGCATATAAAGATGCAAGATAGAGCATCGCTCTTATGCAAAGGGATGAGCCTTCTGCTGAATAGAGGGTGTGTGAGCCAAAAAGAGCCGATGCGTTTTTCTCACTCAAATCTATTATTCCCTCTGCATCATAAAGGGAATCTGCACCCTTTATCTCTGTTATGTCAAATTTTTCAGGGCCAAGATAACATTTCCCTTTGTGACCGGGCATATGAAGTCTCATTGTGCCGGAAAGTGAATATTTTTCTAAAAAATCAATTATGGGGGTTGTCATCATTCATCATCTTCCATATTTGCAATTACAAGAGCAATGGCACATTCCATTCTCTTTTTGAAAAGTTCGCAGCCGTATTCATACACACCGTCAACTTTTCCCGTTGCGTGGTATGCATTTGCACTGCATCCGCCGGAACAATAGAGTCTTGCCCAGCATTTTTCACATTCACTTCTTGCATACACATTGCATCTTTCAAATTCAGACTGGATTTTGGTGTTTGTAACTCCTTCAAAAACGCTTCCGAGTCTGAATTTTTCCTCGCCGACGAACTGATGGCAGGGATAAAGGTCGCCCGAGGGTGTAACTGCCATATATTCAGTTCCTGAACCGCAACCTGAAATTCTTTTATATATGCATGGACCTCCCGTGAGGTCAATCATGTAGTGATAGAAAGTGAAAGGCTTTCCTTCTTTTTTTCTTTTGAGCATAAGCTCAGCAAGTTTTTCATACTGCTCACAGATTATGGGGAAATCTTCTTTTGTGAGGGCAGATGGGGCATCGGGAGATGATACGACAGGTTCCATACTGAGTTCGGTAAACCCGAGTTCAAGCATTTTTTCAATGTCTTTTAAAAAGTCGGGGTTTGCGTGGGTGAAAGTCCCCCTCATATAATAGCCTTTGCCCTCTCTTTTTTCAACAAACTTCTGGAACTTGGGAACAATTTTGTCAAAACTTCCCTCGCCCTTATAGTCAACTCTGTATCGGTCGTGAATTTCTTTTCTGCCGTCTAAAGAAAGAACAACGTTATGCATTTCTTTGTTTGAATATTCAATAACTTCATCATCAATAAGCATTCCGTTTGTTGTGAGAGTGAAACGGAAGTTTTTACCTTTATCCTTTTCAACTTCTCTTGCATATTCAACAATTTGCTTCACAACCTCCCAGTTCATGAGAGGTTCTCCGCCGAAAAAGTCCACTTCAAGATTTCTTCTTGTTCCTGAGTTTTCAATGAGAAAATCAATGGCACGTTTTCCCGTTTCAAAACTCATAAGTGCATCCTCACCGTGATATTTGCCCTGACTTGCAAAACAGTAGGCACAGTTTAAGTTGCAGGTGTGTGCCACATGAAGACAAAGGGCTTTTATGATTCCTTTGCTTTTTGCTTTCAGATCTCCCGCAGCTGCCTTAAAGGTATCGGGAGCAAGGAGTTTTCCTGCATCAATAAGGTTTTCAACCTGCTCAAAGCATTCGTTTATATCATCCTTTGTTATGCCGTCTTTTCCGTCATATTTTTCAATCATAGCATCAATGATTGTTTTTTTGTCTTCTTTTTCAATCATGGCTATGATGTCATATGCCACGTCATCCACAACATGAACAGAACCGGAGCAGACATCTAAAACAATGTTTTGCCCCAAAAGTTTATATTGGTGTATCATAATTTTATTCTCCTTTTAATAAGGATTTTATCAGAAAAAAACGATGTAAAAACATATTTTTACATCGCCATGGGAATAGGAAAAAAAGATTCAGAATTGACAAATCGAATGCCACTTGGGATTACATACCAAGTGGCACGGTAGCCCGAAGCTGTACAAAGGTACTCAGGCGGTGAGATTGGTCGATAGCAAAAAGGCGTATTATAGAAGAAAAATATCTTTAAAAAAGATATTTTTCAACCATTATTGCATAATTAAAATTTACGAACCAATCAGCACTTAATATTTTATATTACTGCCTTTTTGCGGTCTGGGCTTTTTTTACATTCCCTTTGTTTAATTATTTATCTTTCTTATTGTTTTCACACTTTTGATTAGCTATACCGCAGCTTGTTTTGCAAGCAGACTGGCAAGATGTCTGGCATTCGCCGCAGCCGCCGTTTTTTATACTTTCGCAAAGATTGCGTGTTTCAATTGTTTTAATATGTTTCATTGTCATAACCTCCAATATTCATTTGATTAATTATACTACTTTTTTTCCCTAAAGTCAATAGATTAAATACTAATTTGGGGAGATTTGACACATAATATTATTTTTGGTATTATATTCATATATTTCACCATCTTCAGGGAGGATTCTGATATGCCCACAGTACTTATAACAGGCGGAACAAGGGGAATAGGAAAAGCGTGTGCTGAACTTTTTTTAGAAAAAGGATACAAGGTCATTGCAACCTATGAAAAAAATGAAATCAAAGCAAGTGAACTTAAAAATAAATATCCTGATAAAAACTTACTCATAAAAAAATGCGATGTTTCAGATTTTAACGCAGTAGGAAATCTGTTTTCAGAAATTAAAGATGTTTATGGGGGAGTGGATATTCTCATAAATAACGCAGGAATTGCTCAGCAAAAGATGTTTTGTGACATTCAAAGACAGGAATGGGACAAAATGATGGATGTTAATATTGGTTCAATTTTTAACACCGTCAAATGTGCCTATGACCATATGGTGTCAAAAAAATGGGGTAGAATCATAAATGTTTCTTCAATCTGGGGAATGACAGGTGCATCCTGCGAGGTACACTACAGTGCATCAAAGGCGGCAGTAATTGGTTTTACAAAAGCACTTGCAAAAGAACTCGGGCCGTCAAATGTGTGCGTGAACTGTGTTGCACCGGGGGTAATAGATACCGAAATGAATTCCCATCTTTCAAAGGAAGATTATGACGCCCTCTCTGATGAAACCCCTCTTTGCAGAATCGGAAAACCAAAAGAGGTTGCATCACTTGTTTTATATCTTGCATCCGATGATGCATCATTCATAACAGGACAGGTAATAAGCCCCAACGGCGGGATTGTAATTTGACGGGATGAAAAGTTTTTGTTTGTTGTTGCTTATCATCATATATCGTATTGCCAATAGTGCACGCTACAAATGTAGAAATAAAATGTATCTATTTGCAGAATGATAAGCAACTTAAAAACAAAGTGATGAATCGCCGGACAAACAATATACAATAAAATTACATAGGTTTACTTATTAGGTTAAATGGAGATGAGGTTTGTGTGCGAAGAATTAATTAGAACAATTCTTCAAGACGTTAACAATATAGTAAATGAGAATATTACTAAAATGCGTAAAAATGGAGAATGTTTTAATATTTTTGAAGTGTCAGGAATAAATAAGTCAGAAGTGAAAATGTGTAAAATATTAGCTGAGTTACTCAGCCCTGTTGGATGTCATTATCAGAATATTCTTTTTTTAAAAGGATTTGTTAGAAGTGTTTTGAAAATAGAAATAGATGACGATGAACTGAGACAATCGCAAGTTACAACAGAATATCTGACCGATAAAAATAGAAGAATAGATATTGTTATTATAACGCCACAAAGGTTTATTCCGATAGAAGTTAAATTGTATGCTGATGACCAAATAAATCAATGTTTTGATTATTTTAATTTTTCAAAAAACAAAAGTGATATCACAAGCAAAGTTTATTATCTAACTATAGACGGACACCTTCCACATGAGAATGATGGACTAACGCCTGTATTAGTAGATAATGAGATTGTTGGTTATGAAGAAATAACACCATTATCCTTTTTGAAAGATGTTTGTAAATGGCTTTGTGAAATTGCTCAGATGATTTTAGACAAACCAATGTTATATGCAAGTATAATACAATTCAAAGAAGCTTTGGAAAAATTGGGAGGCAATATGAATAAGGAAATAAACAATGAAATTGCCGAATTGATTTCAAAATCAAGTGACAGTTTTAAATCAGCATTATACATATCAGAAAGTGTAGATATCGCAAAAGAAAAGTTATTGCTAAAGGTATTTGAAATGCTCGAATCAGGAATGAATTCATCAGGCTGTTTTTTTGAACAAATACATAACAAGTATGACTATAAATTTAATGATTATTATTCAATACAAAACTATTATCAAAAGAAAACTTTCCCGGCATTAGTATATGAATATAAGAAAATTGATGACAACAAAGATATCTGGTTTATAATTGAACTTGGAGCATGGGGTGGCTTGTATTGCGGATTTGTCCTTGCCGAAAACGGGGGAAACCCCCAAGAACTACTTTTGCCTGATGAAGAATTAAAAAAGCAATTCAAAAATTTAACTGAATTAAATAAGGAAGATTGGTGGTTTTATTGGAGATATCTTCCATTTCACGACGGAGAATATATGCCTGCAACCAATCCTGATTTTAAATCATTAAACGAGGCTTATTTATCACTTTTTGATACAGATAATTTGAAGAAGTTTGTGGATAGTGTAATTAGAACTATATATGAGATGTTGAATGATGTAGCTGGAATATCTTAAGTATAATAAAAATTAGTACTTAGTCGGGTTCAGTTTCTGAACCTGTAAATCAAGGTTTTTGCCGTTGGTTCTGTGACATTTTACCACCATCTATAAAAGAAAGCACATCATTCAAAAATGTGATGTGCTTAGTACGCTTACTGATATTCTGACATAATTCTTGCATTTTCTTTCAAATCATGTTAAAATATCGTTGTTGGAGAGATCCAACCTGATACCGGGCAAGTTCGAGGGCGGTTAGCCACCTTTTATTCTGCTGTTATCAAGCAGGGATTGGGGGTGGTTTTGTGGGAAATGAATACATAATTTATTTTATGATTGTTCTATTACTTCTTGTAATAACCATAAAAAAATAACTGCTCCTCCCGTCAAGTCGTAGCAGTTATTTTTACTGTTTTTCTTGGCTAACCGCTTTGCGGTCTTGCCCTTTATCTGCTTATATTATAATCTATATATTTGGTTTTGTCAATAAAAATTACTAAAAACCCATACAAACGAATAATCGTCTGTATGGGTTTTTCTTATAATGAAAATGTAAGTTTAATACTTTCAAATCAAGTCTTTTGCGTTCCGGACTATTTACGCTCCGTCCGGAGCAGGAAAAAATGTTTGGAATGGGCAACACTGAGCCAAACCAAAGGTTATTTTGGTTTGGTGTACCCGAAGATGTACAAAGGTACATCGAGGGCGAAGTTTGCCCATAGCAAAAGACACAAAAAAGAAACATCCCGCCAATTGGCGGGATGTCACCTATAAGAATTGATTATATTTAAGATTGTCTTTTGCGTTCCGGACTTTTTTTACGCTCCTGATTACGCTTCGATAATTCTTACTTTGTATACCCCTTCAACTGCACTAAGTTCATTTTCTAATCCTGCAGGAACAGAATCAACATCAATGATTGTGTAAGCATTGTCTTTTTTGCTCTTGTTAATCATATTAACAATGTTGATATTATCATTTGCAAAGATTGAAGAGAATGTGTTGAGCATATTAGGAATGTTCTGGTGAGCAATTGTCACTCTGAATTTTGTTTCCATATCTGCTTCAACATTGGGGAAATTAACGGAATTTTTAATGTTACCGAATCTTATAAAATCGGAAAGTTCTTTTGCTGCCATAATAGCACAGTTGTCTTCTGATTCGGGAGTGGATGCACCAAGGTGAGGAATGTTTACAACATTTTCCATACCAAGGGTTTCCTCTGATGGGAAGTCAACCACATAAGAAGCAATAGTTCCATTTTCAATAGCAGCCTTGAGTGCTTTTGCATCTACAAGTTCGCCTCTTGAGAAGTTGAGAAGTCTTGTGCCTTTTTCCATGCAGTCAAACATTTCTTCGTTAATGATTCCGCGTGTTCCGTCGTTTAATGGCATATGCATTGAAATGTAGTCGCAGTTTGCAACGAGGACTTTGAGATCCTGACATTTCTTAACCTGACTTGAAAGTCCCCATGCAGCATCAACGGAAATATAGGGATCATAGCCCATAACATCCATACCAAGGTGGATTGCAAGGTTTGCAACCTTTGCACCGATTGCACCAAGACCAACAACACCAAGTTTTTTGCCGAGGATTTCAGGACCTGCATAAGCACTTTTACCTTTTTCTACAAGTGCGCCCACATTGTCGCCTTCACCCTTTAAGGTCTTTGCCCATTCAACAGCATCTGTAATTTTTCTTGATGCTAAAAGAAGACCTGCAATTGTAAGTTCTGCAACAGCATTTGCATTTGCACCGGGGGTGTTAAACACAACAATACCCTTTTCGCTGCACTTGTCAATCGGGATATTATTTGTACCTGCACCTGCTCTTGCAACGCATTTGAGATTGTCGCCAAGCTCCATATCGTGCATTTTGAAACTTCTGAGAATTATAGCATCGGGGTTTTTAACCTCGTCTGTTATTGTGAACACATTTGTGTCAAGATTATCAAGACCGCATTTTGCAATCTTGTTGAGTGTCAATACTTCATACATAGGAAGTTACCTCCGGACTTATTTGTTTTCTGCTTCAAATTTTTTCATGAAGTCAACAAGAGCCTGAACGCCTTCAACGGGCATTGCATTGTAGATACTTGCTCTCATACCGCCAACAGTTCTGTGACCTTTGAGGTTTACAAAACCTGCTGCTGTTGCTTCTTTGATGAATTTAGCATTGAGTTCATCGTTTCCTGTAACAAAAGGAACGTTCATAAGAGATCTGTCCTCGGGGTCTGTTACAGTTGCAGAGAACATTTCGCTTGAATCAAGGTAGGAATAGAGAATTTCTGCCTTTTTAAGATTTGTCTTATGCATAGCCTCAATTCCGCCGTTTTCTTTGAGCCATTCGCAAACGAGTTTGCAGATGTAAATTGTGTAGGTTGGGGGAGTGTTAAACATTGAGCCGTTATCTGCATGAATCTGATAGTTAAACATTGTGGGGCAGATGTCCATTGCCTTTCCGATGAGGTCTTCTCTGATGATAACAACTGTGAGACCTGCAGGAGCCATATTTTTCTGAGCACCGGCATAAATCATACCGAATTTTGTAACGTCAACAGGCTCTGAAAGAATGCATGATGACATATCTGCAACCAGTGGAACATCGCCTGTGTCGGGAACGTTTGCATATTTTGTTCCGTAGATGGTGTTATTGTATGTAATGTGAACATAATCTGCATCGGGTGTAAACATTGATTTATCAAGTTTGGGGATGTAGTTAAATACTTTATCCTCTGAAGATGCAATTATTTTTGCATCGCCGTATCTTGCAGCTTCTTTCTGGGATTTTTTAGCCCAGAGACCTGTTAATACATAGTCTGCTTTTTTGTTTTCACCATAGAGATTAAGGGGAATCATAGCAAACTGGCTGGATGCTCCGCCCTGAAGGAAAAGCACCTTGTAGTTTTCGGGAATGTTTAAAAGTTCTCTGAGGAGTGCTTCGCAATCATCTATAATCTTCTGATAATCTGAAGAGCGGTGACTCATCTCCATTACTGACATTCCTGAATTTCCATAGCATACAAGTTCTGCCTGCGCTTTTTCAAGAACGGGAAGTGGGAGTGCAGACGGACCTGCTGAAAAGTTATAAACTCTGTTCATAATTATCGTTCCTTTCTGAAATTAAATTAACATATATTATACTCCTAAAAAAGGTAATAGTCAATAGATGTAAGAATAAAAAGAGTAACAAATTGATAATTTTTTGTCAATCCCTGTTTCGGGTTGTTTTTTTAATAGAACTCTTGAAAATACTGCTCTTTTTAATGTTATCACATGGAATTCTAAAAATGCTGAAAAATTAACTCACAAAATTTTAAAAAAACTCTTGACAAGCGGCTAATCTTTTGCTATAATACCATTCGTACCTTTGAGGGACACACATATAGCGCCATCGCCAAGTTGGTAAGGCACCGGATTCTGATTCCGGCATTTCGGAGGTTCGAGTCCTTCTGGCGCTGTCAAAAAAGAACCATAATTTTGATACAAAATTATGGTTCTTTTTCTTTGCCTAAAACCGCAGTAATAAAGGGGTTTATTAAAAAAGAAAAGTTTTTTAGTGAAACTTCGGTGCAAGTGGATAATGTTTTATACAAAATAAAGAAAATTTCGTTTTGGTATTGCTTTTATTCGAGTTTTAGAATATAATATAATTTATAATAGACAAGGAGTGTAGAAGTATGGAAGTTATGTCTGCAAGAGAAGCCGCTGATAAGTGGGGTATATCCCAAAGACGAGTGGCTGTTCTTTGTTCTGAAAAAAGAATAGCAAATGTTCAAATGTTGGGTAATATGTGGCTTATACCGACAGATGCAGAAAAACCTATTGATGCACGAAGCACAAGATATAATACTACCGATGAAAAATGCGTAAAACCTTTCTTGAAATGGGCAGGCGGTAAAGGACAGCTATTAAAGGAGATTGAAAAATATTATCCTTTTGATAATGGTGTTATTGCAAAGTATGCCGAGCCTTTTGTCGGTGGTGGCGCTGTGCTTTTTGATATTTTAAGCAAGTACAATTTAGAGGAAATATATATAAGTGATATAAATGCCGAACTCATAAATACCTATGTGATAGTTCGTGATTATATCGAGGAATTGATTAAGTTATTGAAAACTTATCAGCTTGAATATGTACCACTTGAAACAGAAGAAAGAAAATCGTATTATATGGCAAAACGAGAACGATTTAATAATTTGAAAGTCAATGGTAATGAAGCCGAAAATATTGAAAAGGCAGCATTGATGATATTCCTTAATAAAACTTGTTTTAATGGGCTTTACAGAGTTAACAAAAAAGGACTTTTCAATGTGCCGATGGGAGCATATAAAAATCCTCTAATATGTGATGAAAAAAATCTTCGTGCAGTATCGGAGAAACTGCAAAATGTAAGGATTGTATGCGGAGATTATCGAAAGTCTGCTGAATTTATAGACGAGCATACTTTTGTTTATTTTGATCCACCATACAGACCTTTAACAGAAACAGCAAGTTTTACTGCTTATACAGAAAATCTATTCAATGATGAAGAACAAATAGAACTTGCCGAATTTGTGGAGAGTATGCACAAAAAAGGTGCTAAAATTGTTGTGAGCAATTCAGATCCCAAAAATTCTAATACAGAAGATGATTTTTTTGATAACATCTACTCTGCGCATAAAATAAAAAGGGTTGAAGCTACTCGTATGATAAATTGCAACAGCGAATCGAGAGGAAAAATAAAAGAACTTTTAATATCGAATTTTTAAGGAGTTACGAATATGGCAAATAGAGATTTTATGACTTGGCTATCAGGTTTTCGTGATAGCATAGCAGATTATGGCTACTATATTGATT
>SVJK01000056.1 GCA_015069015.1 Oscillospiraceae bacterium | reverse complement strand
AAAGGGGCAGACTTTACGAAATTAATCGTAAAATCTGCCCTTGATATCTGTTGAATTTAGTTCAAGTCCTCCCCGAAAGCCGTTTTTGGCTTAGGATATCTATTGAGTTTCACTTGAAAAAATGGGACAAAAAAGCAGGCTGAGCCTGCACCCAAGTCACGGGCGTAATTTGATATACATCTTATCTCGCGAACTAAATTCTGCGTAATTTCCTATACAGCAAAAAAGAACCGTGGCATTTGCCACGGTTCTTTTCGGTTTAATTAATTAAGTTGAGAACTTAAGAATTAATTATGCTTCATTAACAACCACAGAGTTTGTTACGATATCGTTAACAGTGTTGTTGAGGAGTCTTGCGATGAAGATATATCCTTCGCCAGCTTCAACATTGTTAGCTCTCCAGTCACCAACGTGGATAACTGTTTTGCCGTTTCTGTTCTGATATGTGTAAGCATTAGCTGCACCTTTGATTGTGATAAAGTCGATTTCTTCTTCACCATCTTTGGTGTATTTTGTAGCTGTTGTTTCAACTTTCTTACCAGCAGATACTGTTTTGATGTCATCGATTGTACCAACTACGAATGCGTTGTCATCATCATCATCGCAGATCTGAGCAATTGCTGCTTCGTTTACTTCATAAACATCAGAGAGATAGTATTCTTCTTCTTCTTCATCGTAAACAAGAGCTCTGTTTGCAATTACTGTTACTGCAGAAGCAACACCTTCAGCATCAGCAGCGAACATGATGAGAGCACCTTCTGTGATATCATTGTAGGAGCTTGCAACCATTTCAGTTACATCATCTTCTTCAACGATAGTAAGTGTCTTGAGTTCATCTTCTTCGCTAGTATAGTATCTAACTTTCTTAGCATCTGTAGCGCCTTCGTCGAGTTTGATGTCAGTAACAGAAGCAATAACTGCGATGTCCTGAGTATAGTCGATGAGGCTGCCACCTTCTGTGATGATTACGCAATCGTTATCATCGTTAGCGTTTGTTACATAGTAACCTGTATATTTAGCTTCGTCTACGAGAGCAGAAATATCTGTTGCAAAGTAGTTGTCAGCTTTTACAGCGGAAATGTTGAAGATAACTGCTTTGTCAGCAAGGTCAGCACCAAGAACCTGAGCATCTGCACTGTATTCTTTATCTGCACCGAAGTAGCTAGCATTTACAGTGTTGATTTCTCTGATCTTGTTTTTGCTGTCGAGTTTGAATGTGATAACTCTGTCTGCTGATTTATCAAGGTCAGCACCATCTTCGTCTACGTCAGCTTCGAAAGCTGCGAGGAAATCGCAATCTTCTGTTTTAGCACTAACTTCTTCATCATCAACTTCGATTGTGTCTCTTACAGTGTAGATAACAACTTCGTTGTCTTTTGTGAGAAGTTTGAGCTGCCAAGCTTCTGTGAAGTCTGCATCGTTGAATGCAGCGTTAAGAACGTATGCATAGTTACCGGATACGGAAGCTGTTGTGTCGATGAAGAATACTTTACCTGTTTTTGTGAGGTAGAATGTACCTTCGTCACCGAGCTGAGGCATTTCAACGCCTGCAACACCGTATTCTGTAGCATTAACATAGATAACACCGTTAGCTGCATCTGTTTCATCAACAGCACCTGTTACGGAGCTTTCACCAAGGTTGATTACTTCGATCCAGTCGTAGTTCTTTCTCTGGCCGCCTTCAGAGATGTATGCGATTACATCTTCTTCAGCAAAGTCATCAAGTGTGATTTCTTCGCCGTTAGCATCTACCATTACTACTGCTACATCTTCGTCATCAAGTTCGATTGTGAGGTCATCGTTTTTACCTTCGATAACGCCTCTTTCAGCATCAACTGTTTTAACGATATCATAGGTATATTCTTTAACCATTACAGCATCGAAGTAGCTGTCACCATCGTTTTCAACGAGAGTGATTTCCATATCAACGTTTGATTTGATTGCAGCTGTATCTTCGTCTCTGATGATTGCATCAAAAGCTTCAAAAGCTGTTTCTTCATCATCAGCACCAACAACTACACTATAGTTGTAGTAGTAGTCAGCTGTAGCGTCGATTTTGTATTTGCTTGTTTTTGTGGAAGAAGCTGAGGGGTAGTAAAGAATTGCATCATATACTACTGCGCCTGCAGCTACTTCTGTATCATCGATATCTTCGAGACCGATTTCAACAGTTGAACCTGTTTCGCCGGGCATAATAGCGATAACTTCGTATTTACCTCTGGAGATTTCTCTGAGGTATACGATTGATGAAAGCTGGAGGTAATCAGCTGCGTCTACAATGTAGTCAGCAAGAGTAAAGTCTCTTGTTGTGTAGCCGTATTCGTCAGCTTCCTGAGCGCTGATAAATGTTTTCCAGTTTTTGTCACCATATACTCTGTCTTCGTGGAATTTGTAGGAGATTTCGTTGTTCTTTAAAGAACCGTTCTGAGCTGTAGCTGTGAGAACACCTTCGATTTTAGCAACGTCAAGTTTTGTAAGAAGTGTTTTGTATTCACTTTCTTTTGTGCCGTAGCTTGAACCGTCGAGAATCTGCCATACATTTTCAGTACCGTAGGAAACCTGTTCCATTACAGGTACATCAAGTGCATTGTAGGTAAGCTGTGCAACAACGCCTCTTGTAGCAGGAGCGTTCTGAACTGCTTTGATACCTTCTGTCATTTCGTAGGTGTTAGCAACTACGAGATAACCTGTGGGGTATCCACCTTTCTGAGCTGCCATGGGTTCGAAACCAAGAGCAACAACGAGCATTTTGATAGCCTGTTCGTATGTTACATTTGCATCAGGAGCAAATGTGCCGTCGCCCATACCGTTTACGATATTCTGGTCAGCAAGTGTGGAAATGTAGTAGGAAGCCCAGTGTTCAGCAGGAACATCGCTAAATGCTGTAGCTGTGGGTGCAGCTTCCTGGTTGAAACCTAAAGCACGGCAAACAACTGCGCAGAATTCTGCTCTTGTGATGTCGCCTTCGGGTTTGAAGGAACCGTCATCATATCCTGTGAGGATGTTAAGTGATGACAGTGTGGATACTGCTGTGTAGATGTCTGCTTCAGCGTCAACGTCTGTGTAAGCAGCAAATCCAACAGTACCGAGCATCATTGTCATAGCAACAACGAGTGCAAGAACTTTTTTGAGATTTTTCATAATTCTCAAATCCTCCCTTAATAAATTATTTTTTTGAATGAGATGATAGGTTTTTTCGTGATTAAGCCGCATCTCATTCACATACAACTTAACACTGCGGTTAGATATTACCCTAACCTTGCATTGATTATAGCATTGGGCAATGTTATAGTCAATGCGGGATTTATTGTTGTAACAAAAATGTAAAAATAGAGTAAACTATGTTACATTTTTGCTATAACCGTGACATATAGAGGGGTATGAGACATTTTAACTGTGTAATAATCAACTCGTTTTTTACATAATTATACCTTTATACCCATATTCTATTATATTTTATAACTTTTAATCAAAATTGTCAAGTTCTATTTTTACAAAAAAACTGACCGAAAACTACATATTATATTATATATTGACATATGTATTATCTGATAAAAACAATCATTATAGAATCTTCACATTATTTTGCATTTTAGAAGATCGGGCAGATTCAGACGTGCCGTTCCCCAATTCCATATCTTATAACAAGGGAATGTAAAAAACAGAGTTTTTTTACATTCCCAACTTTAATGAATTTCGGAGAAATTCATATCATGACAACAATGTTGTCATTTCATTGCGAAGCTTTTCACGCACCCCTGGGTGCATATCATCAAAAAATGCATTGCCTTTTTCAGACAATGCATTTTTTCTTCTATTATATATTATATGTTAAAATAATCCACTGCGGATTCGAACATCTTCATATCATAATCGCCTTCAACGTTTTTGTAAAGGTTATTTCCGATACGTTCCGAATGTCCCATCTTACCAAATACTCTGCCGTCGGCTGAGGTTATACCTTCAATTGCAAGAACGGAGCCATTGGGGTTAAAGCGGATGTCATTTGTGGGGTTGCCTTCAAGGTCAACGTACTGCGTTGCAACCTGACCGGCATCTGCAAGTGCTTTTGCTATTTCTTCCGAGCAGAAGAATTTACCCTCACCGTGAGAAATCGCTACATTATATATATCCCCCACATTGGTCTTTGCAAGCCAGGGTGACATATTTGATGCAATTCTTGTGCGAACAATTCTTGACTGGTGTCTTGCAATGGTATTGAATGTGAGTGTGGGCGAATTTTCATCGGTGTCAATGATTTCACCGTAGGGAACGAGTCCGAGTTTTATGATTGCCTGGAATCCGTTGCAGATACCCGCCATAAGACCGTCTCTTTGTTTTAAAAGTTCGTTGACTGCATCTTTTATGGTGGGGTTTCGGAAAAATGCTGTTATGAATTTTCCGGAACCGTCAGGCTCATCACCGCCGGAGAATCCTCCGGGAATGAAAATCATCTGTGATTCTTTTATGGATTTTGCCATTTTTTCAACAGAGTCGGCAACTCCCTTTGATGTGAGATTGTTAACAACAAGAATCTCAGGCTCTGCACCTGCCAGGGCAAGTCTCTTTGCTGTGTCATATTCACAGTTTGTTCCGGGGAACACAGGAATCAAAACTTTTGGTTTTGCAATTCCGATTTTTGGTGCAACTCTTTTTTCGCAAGGTTTGGAAACAGTTATGAGTTCTTTTTCTTCTGTTTTGATGTTACAGGAGAAAACGCTTTCAAGTTTGTCTTCATAAATCTTCTGAAGATTTTCAAGACAGATTGTTTCATCACCTTTGGTGATTACATAATCAGAAACTGTTTCGCCAAGCAAAATTGCATCTTCTAAATCTATAGTTGCTTCGACAACAAAGCCGCCGTAGTTATAGGCAAAGAGAAAATCTTTTTCGATTTTTTCTTCAAACTTAAAGCCTATCTTATTACCGAAGGTCATTTTCATTATGCCTTCTGCTATGCCGCCGTAGGTTGGTGTGTGAGCAGAAATGATTTTGCCCTCGGAAATAAGTTTTGTGATTTTTGCAAAGAGTTTTTTATGTTCTTTTGCATCGGGGAGTTTGTCCTCTGTATATTTTGGTGCAAGGAAATATACTTTGTTTCCTGCTTTTTTAAATTCAGGCGAAATGATTTTCTTGGCATCACCAACAGTTATTGCAAAAGACACAAGTGTTGGCGGAACGTCAATTTTTTCAAAACTTCCGCTCATGGAGTCTTTTCCGCCGACTGATGCAAAGCCATAGTCAAGTTGAGCAGAAAATGCACCGAGAAGTGCGCTCACGGGTTCGCCCCAACGTTTGGGATCGGTTCCGGGTTTTTTGAAATATTCCTGGAATGTGAGATAACAATCATCAAGGGGAGCACCTGTTGCAACAAGTTTGGAAACAGATTCCACCACTGCAAGATATGCACCATGATAGGGGCTTTTTTCCGAAATAAACGGATTGTATCCCCAACTCATAACAGAGCAGGTGTCGGTCTGCGCCCTTTCAAGGGGAATTTTTGCAGCCATTGCCTGAGTTGGTGTTATCTGATATTTACCGCCAAAGGGCATAAGAACTGTTCCTGCACCGATGGTAGAGTCAAAGCGTTCTGAAAGACCGCGTTTTGAACAAACGTTAAGGTCGGATGCAAGTTCTTCAAAACTTTCTGCAAATGACTTTTCATTGATGTCTTTTTCAAAACTTTCAGGTTTTACTGCAGAAATCTTGATGTGTTTTTCTGCGCCGTTTGAATTAAGAAATTCTCTTGAAAGGTCAACAATGATTCTGCCGTCGTGTTCCATAACAAGACGTGCTTCTTCTGTTACGGTGGCAACAATTGTTGCTTCAAGATTTTCCTTATCTGCAAGAGATGCAAATTTCTCGGCATCTTTTGCCTCTACAACAACTGCCATTCGTTCCTGAGATTCGCTGATGGCAAGTTCTGTGCCGTCAAGACCGTCATATTTTTTTGGAACTGCATTAAGGTTTATTTTAAGACCGTCTGCAAGTTCTCCGATTGCAACAGACACACCGCCTGCGCCAAAGTCATTACAACGTTTGATGAGTCTTGTTGCTTCTTTATTTCTGAAAAGTCTCTGAAGTTTTCTTTCTTCAGGTGCATTACCTTTCTGAACTTCTGCACCGCAAGTTTCCAAAGACTGTGTACTGTGAGATTTTGATGAACCTGTTGCACCGCCGCAGCCGTCTCTTCCTGTTCTTCCCCCAAGAAGAATTACAATGTCACCGGGGGCAGGAACTTCTCTTCTTACATTTTCCTGAGGAACTGCACCGACTACGGCACCGATTTCCATACGTTTTGCCGCATAGCCGTCGTGATAGAGTTCGTCAACCTGACCTGTGGCAAGACCAATCTGGTTACCGTAGGAACTATATCCGTTTGCCGCAGTTGTCACAATCTTTCTTTGTGAAAGTTTGCCGGGAATTGTTTCAGAAACGCTTCTCAAGGGGTTGGCACCGCCGGTTACTCTCATTGCCTGATATACATAGGCTCTTCCCGAAAGGGGATCTCTGATTGCTCCGCCAATACAGGTTGCCGCACCGCCGAAGGGTTCAATTTCTGTGGGGTGGTTGTGGGTTTCATTTTTGAAAAGAAGAAGCCATTTTTGCTTTTCGCCCTCAACATCAACATCAATCTTAACTGTGCAGGCATTGATTTCTTCTGATTCATCAAGTTTTGAAAGGGAACCTGTGGAACGAAGATATCTCATTGCCATTGTTGCAATGTCCATAAGGTTGATGGGCTTTGAACGGCCTGTGAGAACACGGGTGTTCACATAGCGGTCAAAGGCAGATTTTGTAAGTTCATCCTGGAATTCCACACTGTCGATGGTTGTGAGGAATGTTGTGTGACGACAGTGGTCTGACCAGTATGTATCTATCATTTTTATTTCTGTTATTGTGGGGTCTCTGTCCTCTTTGAGGAAATAACTCTGACAGAAGGTGAGATCGTCAAGATCCATTGCCAGTCCCATTTCGGAAAGAAGATTTTTAAGTTCATCTTCTCCCATTTTAATGAATCCGTCTATGGTTTTTACAGGTGGCGGAACATCGGCCATAGCTGTAAGTGTTGAAGCCTCCTCCAAAGATGCCTCTCTGCATTCGACGGGATTTATAACATATTTTTTGATTGCGGCAATATCTTCCTGTGAAAGATTGCCTGACAGAATGTATACTTTTGCACTTTTAACAACGGGACGCTGTGCCTGACTCATAAGCTGAATACACTGTGCGGCAGAATCGGCTCTCTGGTCAAACTGACCGGGGAGAGGTTCAACTGCAAAAACATAACCGTCAGTTTCGGGCAAAGTCTCATATATGTCATCCAACTGAGGCTCGGAAAAAACTGTGCGTTTGCTTCTTTCAAAAAGTTCAGATTCTATATTTTCAACATCATATCTGTTTAAAATGCGGACTTTTTTTAGACCATCTATGCCCAAAAGCCCTGTTGCCTCTGAAAAAAGGCCTCTTGCCTCATTATCAAGACCGGTTTTCTTCTCGGAATAAATTCTGTATACCAATTTGTATCATCCTTCCAAAGTAGTGATTGGGAGCTGAATAATCCCCCTTGAAATCCTTGCGAATTTCTTTCCCCCTTTAGGCAAAGGGGACTTTACGCAGAATTTTCTGTTTATTTCGAATTCAAAATATCAAGTGCCCTCTTTCCTATGTCTTTTCTCATATATTTTTTCTCGAAATTAAAACTTTCTGTTGCCTTATATGCTTTTTCAAGTGCCTTTTCTAAAGTTTCTGCTTTTGCACAAACTCCCGCAACTCTTCCGCCGGAAGTTACTACCTTTCCGTCTTTCATCTGAGTTCCTGCGTGATATACAAAGCAGTCATCAGGAAGTTTTTCCTCTGTCACCTCAAATCCTTTTTCATAGGACTTGGGATAGCCCTCAGATGCAACAACAACACAAGCAGCAGCACCGTCTGAGAACTTAACGGGAACGTTTTTGAGATTTCCTTTGGAAACTGCAATCATAATGTCCAAAAGGTCAGATTCCAAAAGTGGAAGAACAACCTGAGTTTCGGGATCACCGAAACGGCAGTTATATTCAATAACCTTTGGTCCTTTGGGAGTTATCATAAGTCCGAAATACAGACAACCCTTGAAGGTTCTGCCTTCTTTGTTCATTGCATCGACTGTGGGAAGGAAAATTGTTTCCATACATTCTTTTGCAAGTTCCTCTGTGTAGCACGGATTTGGAGCAATTGTTCCCATTCCTCCTGTGTTAAGTCCTGTGTCTCCGTCTCCCACTCTTTTGTGATCCATGGATGAAACCATGGGAACCAGAGTTTCACCGTCTGTGAAACAAAGAACCGAAACCTCAGGACCTGTGAGGAATTCTTCAACAACCACATTGTTTCCCGATGCACCAAAGATTTTGTCTTCCATAATGGAATGAACTGCATCTTTTGCTTCATCAAAACTTTGAGCAATGATAACGCCTTTTCCAAGTGCCAGTCCGTCTGCTTTTATGACAACGGGAAATGTTCCTTTTTCTATGTATTCGATTGCTTTTGTTGAATCATCAAAAACTTCATAGCCTGCTGTGGGAATGTTATATTTTTTCATAAGATTCTTTGAAAAAACCTTACTTCCCTCGATGATTGCCGCATTGGCTCTCGGTCCAAAGCAGGGAACTCCGATTTCCTCCAAAGCATCAACTGCGCCAAGCACCAGAGGATCATCAGGTGCCACGACGGCAAAATCTATGTTGTTATTCTTTGCAAAGTCAACAATCTTTTCGATTTCTGTTGCACCGATTGCAACGCACTCAGCCAAAGCAGCGATACCGCCGTTTCCGGGGAGAGCATATATTTTTTCTGCTTTGGGGCTTTTTTTGAGACTGTGAATGATTGCGTGTTCTCTGCCTCCGCCGCCAATTACCATAATATTCATAAGCTCAAAGTTCCTTTCATAAAATTATTTACATTTCAGAGCAAACCTTTTCAACGGAAAGGGGAAGAATTTTCCACTCTGCCTCTTCCATTATTCTTTTTTGAAGAATTTCAGGAGTGTCGCCTTCTCTGACTTCCACTGCTTTTTGCATGATGATTTCGCCACCATCGGTTATTTCATTTACAAAATGTACCGTTGCACCGCTAACCTTTACTCCTTTTTCAAGGGCAGCTTTGTGAACACGAAGACCGTAGAATCCGTCACCGCAAAAAGACGGAATGAGAGACGGATGAACATTTATTATTTTCTTATCATACTTTTTTACAAAATTTTCAGAAAGAATTGAAAGAAATCCTGCAAGAACAATAATATCAATTTCCGCTTTTTCAAGTTCTTCCGTAAGTTTTTCTTCAAATCCTTCGCCTTTTTTTATGTATACGGAAGCGATCCTCGAATTTTTTGCTCTTTCAAGGGCATAGGCACCCTCACGGTCTGAGATAACAAGAGTTATTTTACCGCTCTTTATGATTCCGTCATTCTGGGCATCGATGAGTGCCTGAAGATTTGTGCCACCGCCTGAGACAAGAACTGCGATTTTCTTTAGCATAACTGCACCCCGCCGTCACCTTTTACAATTTCACCGATTATGTAGGAGCCGTTTGATGCTGAAAGAACCTTGTCTGCATCCTCTTTTGGAACAACTATGCTCATTCCCACACCCATATTATAGGTGTTGAACATATCTCTTTCAGGGATATTTCCAAGGGATGCAAGCATATTGAATACAGGGTGGATTTTCACCGCTGATTTTTCAATTTTTGCTGTGAAGCCTTCGGGAATACTTCTTGGAATATTTTCATAGAATCCACCGCCTGTTATGTGAGATACCGCTTTTATGGTTGTCACTTTATCAATTGCGGCAATGTCTTTTACATATATTTTTGTAGGTGTCAAAAGTTCTTCGCCGATGGTTTTTCCAAGTTCATCGGAATATACATTCAGGTCTTTATTTTCAACATCAAAAACTTTTCTCACAAGAGAATAACCGTTTGAGTGAATTCCAGATGAGGGAAGTGCAACCAAAACGTCACCTTCACATATTTTGGTGTTGTCATAAACTTTTGCTTTGTCTACCATACCAACAGCAAAACCTGCAAGGTCGTATTCATCTATCGGATAGAATCCGGGCATTTCAGCAGTTTCACCACCAATAAGTGCCGCACCTGACTGAACGCATCCTTCTGCAACGCCTGACACTATTGCGGCAATTTTTTCGGGAACATTTTTACCACATGCAATATAGTCAAGGAAGAAAAGAGGTTTTGCACCGCAGCAAATGATATCATTTACGCACATTGCAACGCAGTCAATACCAACAGTGTCATGCTTATCCATGAGAAATGCGATTTTAAGTTTTGTTCCAACGCCGTCTGTTCCGCTGACAAGTACAGGCTGTGAAATCCCTGCCATATCAGGCATAAAAAGTCCGCCGAACCCGCCAATGTCAGATACAACACCGGAATTTTCCGTACGGGCAATGTGTTCTTTCATAAGTTTTACTGCGTTGTAGCCTGCGGTAATATCAACACCGGCTGATTTATAGCTTTCTGAAAAACTTTTGTCCATCTTCTAAATCCTCCATATCCTTATTATTCAAACTGTGCTTTGATTTTCTTGTCTTTTTCAACAACATCAGATGTCATTTTCTCTCTCATTTTTTTGAGTTCACTTGCCAGATTCTCATCAGAGAGAGCAAGAATCTGAGCAGCTAAAATTGCCGCATTTGCACTTCCGTCTATAGCAACGGTTGCAACAGGTATGCCCGATGGCATCTGAACCGTGGCAAGAAGAGCATCCATTCCGTCAAGCACCGATGCTTTCACAGGAATTCCGATTACGGGAAGAGTTGTGTTTCCTGCAAGAACGCCTGCAAGGTGTGCCGCTTTTCCTGCTGCGGCAATAATAACTCCAAAGCCGTTTTCTTCAGCCTTTGATGCAAACTCTATCGCCTGCAGGGGTGTGCGGTGGGCACTTATTACTCTTACCTCGTGGGGAATAGAAAAACTTTTCAGTTTGTCTATGGCAGGAGTGAGAACTCCGAGATCACTGTCACTGCCCATTACAATTGCAACCTTTTTCATAACGTATATATCCTTTCCGTAAAATGTTTATAATCATATATGGTATCAGTATAGCATAATATGACATTCTTTTCAATAGTTAATTATACATATAAATAAGGTAAAAACTCTTTTCTTTTTTTCCTTTCCGTTACTTGACAAAGGGTTGATTTTCGTATATTATGATACTATCTGTGATTGTATCTTTAGAAAGGAATGATATATATGCAAAATACTGAAAAAACCATGGAAAAAATCATTGCTCTTTGCAAGGGCAGAGGTTTTGTATATGCCGGTTCCGAGATTTACGGCGGTCTTTCAAACACATGGGATTACGGCCCTTTGGGTGTGGAATTCAAAAACAACGTTAAAAAAGCATGGTGGAAAAAATTCGTTCAGGAATCCCCCTACAATGTAGGACTTGACGCTGCCATCCTTATGAACCCAAAAACATGGGTAGCATCAGGTCACGTTGGCGGATTTTCAGATCCTTTGATGGACTGTAAGGAATGTAAAAGCCGTCACAGAGCGGACAAACTCATTGAAGAATGGTACTTTGCAAAAGGCGAAAGCGTTACGGTTGACGGCTGGTCAAACGAAAAAATGCTTGAATTCATCAATGAAAACAACATCTGCTGTCCCGATTGCGGTGCTCACAACTTCACCGACATCAGAAAGTTCAACCTTATGTTCAAAACTTTCCAGGGTGTTACAGAAGATTCCACTTCCGAACTTTTCTTAAGACCTGAAACCGCTCAGGGTATTTTTGTAAACTTTAAAAATGTTGCAAGAACTTCAAGAAAGAAAATCCCCTTTGGTATTGCTCAGGTGGGAAAATCTTTCAGAAACGAAATCACTCCCGGAAACTTCACTTTCAGAACAAGAGAATTTGAACAGATGGAGCTTGAATTTTTCTGCGCACCGGGAACAGACCTTGAATGGTTTACATATTGGAAAGATTACTGCAAAAACTGGCTCTTAAGCCTTGGAATTGCTGAAGAAAATATCAAAATGAGAGACCATTCCCCCGAAGAACTTTCTCACTATTCAAATGCAACAACCGATATTGAATTTATGTTCCCCTTTGGTTGGGGCGAACTCTGGGGCATTGCTGACAGAACAGATTTTGACCTTAAACAACATTCAGAGCATTCCGGTGAAAAGATGGAATATATTGATCCTGTTACAAACGAGAGATATGTTCCCTACTGCGTTGAACCATCACTTGGTGCTGACCGTGTTGCTCTTGCTTTCCTTGTTGAAGCATATGATGAAGAACAGGTTGGTGAAGGCGATATGCGTGTGGTTATGAGATTCCATCCTGCTCTCGCTCCTGTAAAAGCCGCAGTTCTTCCCCTTTCAAAGAAACTTTCGGAAAATGCATACAAACTCTACGAAAAAATGTGCAAAAAGTTCAACTGTGAGTTTGACGATGCCGGAAGTATCGGTAAACGTTACCGCCGTCAGGATGAAATCGGTACACCTTGGTGTGTGACATACGATTTTGACACAGAAGAAACAGGAAATGTTACTGTGAGAAACCGTGACACAATGGAACAGATTACTCTCCATATGGATGAAGTTATTCCTTATATTGAAAGCAAGCTTGAATTTTGATTCCAATCAAAAACTTTGGGACTGTAAAAAATCATTTTACAGTCCCATTTTGTTTTGGCAAAATATATCAGGCATTTATCATCGCAATAACTTTACTGTCCATTATATTTTATGCGGTGCACAAAATATAATGGGCAGTTCAACTGACAGCGCTTTCCGACATGCAAACTAAAATCAATCTCATTATTTGAAAATCATTGTCCCGACTTTATAATATTTATCATTTCAAAGGGATTTGAGGACTTTTGTTCAGAAAGTTTTCTTTCCGTAAGCTCGGCAGACTGGTCGAATGCTTTGGCGATGTAGTCAAGAGAACCATTGCATCGGTTAAACTCCATTGACATAAATGCAAGAACTGCGTGTTCGCCTTTCTCGTCAAGAGAGTTGAACATATTTACCATATCTATCACATCATTTGTCATGACGAGATGTGTGTCATAGTTTACAAGTTCGATGTGAAGATATGAGCAAATTTTCACAACTGTTTCGTATGCCATTCCTCCTATACCGTTCTTAAGACCGCTGACTATTGTTGTCTGAGGAATACCTGTTGCAATTGCAAACTGACGAACACTTTTGTATTGTTTTTTTATTTCCTGCTCTATTTTCATTGCTAATTCTTCCATATTTCGTTCACCTCTTCCATATATTTTAACATTTTATATATATAATTGTCAAATATAATAAAAAAGTCAAATTACCTCTTGAAATCAAAGATTCTTTGTGATATAATAACAGACGTTGCAGATGTAAAACTTAACAATTACGGGGTATAGCGCAGTTTGGTAGCGCGCGTGGTTTGGGACCATGAGGCCGGGGGTTCGAGTCCCTCTACCCCGATCAACAAAAAAGTCACTTTTGTCTACCAAGACAAAGGTGACTTTTTTGAATGATGTTTGCCTGCGACAAATGATGTTGGAGCCTCCAATGATGACGGCTTCGCCTAATGATGCGTGGCTTCGCCACATTTTATGGCAAACATCGCATCATTGCGGAACAGAGTGTAGCAACATCATTATGCGGAGCATAACATCATATCGCCTTCGGCGATGCATCATTGAAATGTGTAAAAACCTGTGATATAATTTGATAAAAGGAAGCGATTTTGTGAAAGAAAACAAACTTATGGAACTTTCAATGGATTTTTCCGTTGATATCATAAATCTTGTTAAGCATTTAAAATCAAGCCACGAATCTGTTATATCAAAACTCGAAATCGCATTAAAGGAAGCAAGTGAAACAGGATATTGGCTTGAACTGTTATACAGAACAAAATATATTGATGAGCCTTCCTTTAAATCGTTTTCATCCAAATGCAGTTCGCTCAGGGTAATGCTGATTTCTTCTTGTAAAACTGCAAAACAGAATTTAGATAAATAAGAATTTGACGAGGAGAACGCATATGAAATACAAAGGAACGCTTATTGTTGTTAAAGATTGTAACCGTGCATTAAAGTTCTATAGTGATATGTTTGGATTTCAACTTCTTCAAGACAACGATGGGAATATGGAATTGACGAATAATTTATATTTACAGGAATTGAGATACTGGGAACAATTCACAAAAAGAAGTGTAATTCCAAACAGTAATCAGTCTGAGTTGTATTTTGAAGAGCCTGACATAGAACAATTTGTAGAGCGTCTTGAAACGCTTTACCCTGAAATCGAATATGTCAATCACCTGATGACCCACAGTTGGGGGCAAAAGGTAGTCAGATTCTACGATTTGGATGGTAACTTAATTGAAGTAGGAACACCGCTGTAATCAACAAATTCCAATTTATCTAACTATTTGAGAGCCTAATGTATTCCAAATGCACTGCGGACATAGATGCCTGAGAATACAGTATGCAACACTGGCAGGTTTCATTGCTCATGCGGTTCAAAATGTAAAGTAAATGATCGGTGTTTTCCTGTAAACCATATTGATTCTTCTCTTTTTTCATGTTAGAATAGTTGAAATATTCAATCAGGAGTTATATTCTCATGAGAAGAGTGACCTTATCCGATATTGCAAGAGCATGCGGTGTTTCTGTCAATACCGTTAGTCATGCCCTGCACGATAAACCGGACATTTCGGAGCAGACAAAAGACAGAATTAAAAAGACAGCGGAAGAGATGGGATACATTCAAAACACTTCTGCCAGTTTTT
>SVJK01000055.1 GCA_015069015.1 Oscillospiraceae bacterium | reverse complement strand
CTCGGTGGTCGCAGCAAGATTGAAGTATGGAATTGTTTTGGTGTCAGCTTTGAGGATTGAACCATCAAGAATTGCATCTATGATACCACGGGTATCTTTGATGGAAATACGTTTGCCTGTGCCGTTCCAACCTGTGTTAACAAGGTATGCTTTAGCACCGCTCTTTTCCATTTTCTTAACAAGTTCTTCAGCATATTTTGTGGGGTGGAGTTCAAGGAACGCCTGACCGAAACATGCAGAGAATGTGGGAGTAGGTTCTGTGATACCACGCTCTGTACCTGCAAGTTTTGAGGTGAATCCTGAGAGGAAGTAATACTGAGCCTGCTCAGGTGTGAGAACAGATACAGGGGGAAGTACGCCAAATGCATCTGCTGAAAGGAAAATTACGTTTTTAGCATCAGGTGCAGCAGAAACGGGACGTACAATTTTTTCAATGTGATCTATAGGATATGAAACACGGGTGTTTTCTGTAGCAGAATCATCTGCAAAATCACATACACCGTTTTCGTCAACAATTACGTTCTCCAGAAGTGCATTACGTCTGATTGCATTGTAGATATCGGGTTCTGATTCTTTGTCAAGGTTGATAACTTTTGCATAGCATCCGCCTTCAAAGTTGAATACTCCATTATCGTCCCAGCCGTGTTCATCATCACCAATGAGGAGACGCTTAGGATCTGTTGAAAGTGTGGTTTTACCTGTACCGGAAAGACCAAAGAAGAGAGCGGTGTTTTCTCCGTTCATATCTGTGTTTGCAGAGCAGTGCATTGAAGCCATTCCGTTTAAGGGGAGGTAGTAGTTCATCATTGAGAACATACCCTTTTTCATTTCTCCGCCGTACCAGGTGTTAAGAATTACCTGTTCACGTGATGTGATGTTAAATACTGACGCTGTTTCGGAGTTAAGTCCGAGTTCTTTATAGTTTTCTGCTTTTGCTTTTGAAGCATTGTAACAAACAAAATCAGGCTCAAAGTTTTCCAGTTCTTCAGCTGTGGGATTGATGAACATATTCTTTACAAAGTGTGCCTGCCATGCAACCTCTACTATAAAACGTATTGCCATGCGGGAATCTTCGTTTGTGCCGCAGAAAACATCCTGCACATAAAGTTTTTTGCCAGAAAGTTCTTTTACTGCGATTTCTTTGAGTTTTGCCCAGCTTTCTTCGCTTAAGGGATGGTTATCATTTTTAAATTCATCTGATGTCCACCATACTGTATCTTTTGAGTTTTCATCCATAACGATGAACTTATCTTTGGGTGAACGACCTGTGTAGATACCTGTCATAACGTTAACAGCACCAAGTTCTGTTACCTGCCCTTTTTCATAGCCTTCAAGAGAAGGGTCTGTTTCAGCAGCAAACAATTCTTCAAATGAGGGGTTGTGAATGATTTCTTTTACGTCAGTAATGCCGTATTTGGTTAAATCCAACTGTTTCATTGCGTAGTTACCTCTTTCCTTTATTTTAATTTTAATTACAAACAACTTAATAAAGTTTTTGTGTTTTGAAGCAATTTTATGCAGTTTAATCTGAATTTTTCAGTCTCTTACATCTGATTTATGCTCCAAATTTCTCCAATTATAGTTTATCATTCAAATGCCCTATTGTCAATAACTATTTGACATAATTATAACTAAAAATTGTCACTATATTCCTTATTTTTTACATCATTAAAAGCAAAAGAGGAATGAAGACCAAAAGAATAATAATTCCGGCTATAAGTGCAGGTGAAAATGTCTTTTTTGATGGTGTATTTTCTTTTCTTTCCATAAGTCCTGCTCTTTTAAGTCCATCAGTTACCGGACGGTATATGAGAAGAGTTACACCGGAATTCAAAAAACCTTTAATGAGGTTAAAGGGAATGAATACTGTTGGTATCATTGGCTCTATGGCTTCTCTTGGCATTTTCATATACATGGGGGTTATGTAGTAATTCCACAAAGCCATCATAATTGTCAGAATGATTGTCCCAAGAAACAGACCGATAAAAGCCCCTTTCATTGTTTTTTTCTTTTGATATATTAAAGATGCAGTCACGCAAAACGCTCCTGTTGAAATAAAATTCATTACAAGACCTATAAGACCTGTGTCACTGACTGTAACAAGTTCAATTACCGTAACAATGAGGGTTATTACAAGTGCATATAAAGGTCCGAGAATAAATCCTCCTGTAACTATCGCAACATCTTTCAAATCATATTGCAAAAATCCCGATACAGCAGGTATCATCTTGCTGATAAGCATAAGTATATATGCAAGTGCACAGAGCATTGCAGCAGAAATATTATTTTTAAACCTCACGTTCATAGTATGACCTCCTAAAAAAATAACCCTGCAATATCTGCAGGGCGCAATTAAACATAATTTTTATCTTTTTTCATCCGGACTATACCGTCGGCTCCGGAATCACACCGGATCAGCCAAAAGGCTCGCGGGCTTACAGATAATCCTGTTTACCGCCGGTGGGGAATCACACCCCGCCCCAAAGATAATATTAAACCATTCACAATATATTATATTATATATAAAAAATATGTGACACAGGCAAAAGAAAAGCAGACCACAAATGAAGTCCGCAAAATCTTTTATTATTTTTTTATGATAAAAAGTACAATTGAAGTCACAATGAAAAGAAATGCAACAACAGCTGTACATTTTGCAAGAATACCGTCTAAAGATCTTGCTTTGTTTTTGCCGAAAAATGTTTCAGCACCACCGGCAATTGAACCGGAAAGTCCCTGCTGTGCACCGGACTGAAAAAGAACGATTGCAACTAAAACAACAGAGAGTATTACATGTACAATAGTAATAATTAATTCCACATCTACACCTCCAAACAAATACAAATGTGCTTTGATGATTATATCACATAAAATTACATTTGGCAAGCTTTTTTTTAAAAATTTATATTTTTTTATTCGTCCTCAAATTACATTTTTTTTATGGTTCATAGCATATAATGTATATAAAGAGGTGAACTTATGAAAACTGTTGTATATATTGATTCGCTTTTTCTTATGAATTTTATTATTAATATGATACTTTTGAAATTAACAGATGTGTTTTCATCATCACAAACTAAAACACCAAAAATCTGTCTTGCTTCATCAATCGGTGCACTCTATGCAGTATGTATGTTTTTCCCGAATATATCTTTTTTGTACATACTTCCTTTCAAAATGCTGATGTCATTTTTTATTGTTTATATAACAGATACTAAGACAAAACTGATTCCACTCATTAAAAAATGTGCTGTTTTTTATCTCGTTTCGTTTACTCTTGCCGGAGTTTTAATTGCAACCTATTTCGTCTCGTTCAAAAATCAAAGCATTCATCCCGTAATCCAGAACGGGATAGTGTACTTTGATATTTCACCTTTTGTTTTACTTGTCGCTTCATTTCTTTCAATATTAATAATATGGCTGTCATCGGCAATTTTTTCAAGAAACAAAAACCTCGGTCTGAAAAGCCTGAAAATTTATCTTGGCGACAAAGGATGTGACATGCAAGCACTTTCTGACACGGGAAATCTGTTAAAAGAACCTATCAGCAATTTGCCGGTTATTATCGTTGAAAAATCATTCATTGAGCCTCTTTTTCCATCGGGAATCCCTAATGGTGAAAGCAATTTTTCTACCGAGATCAAACTGAGACTTATCCCCTATTCGTCAGTTGGTTGTAAGTCAAGTATAATGACCGGATTTGTTCCCGATAAAATACTTTTTGACGGGAACAAAGAGATAAAAGCTGTTATAGGAATAAGTGATGACTCCTTATCGGCTACTAAAGAATACGGAGCACTTTTCAATCCCTTAATATTAAAATCAAATCGGAGGTAACACTGTCATGCAAATACTTATGAATCTGCCAAAAAATTTTAAAAAAATCATCTATTCAATTCTTTCGGGTAAGGAAATACATTATATTGGTGGTCCTTCATCTCTTCCTGCTCCTCTTTCAAAAGATGAAGAGGAAAAATATCTTGCACTTTTGGAAACGGAACCGAAATGCGCCAAATCTACTCTTATTGAAAGAAATTTGCGTCTTGTTGTTTATATTGCAAAAAAATTTGAAAACACGGGAATTAACATTGAAGACCTTATATCCATTGGTACTATCGGTCTTATAAAGGCAATAAACACATTTAAACCTCATAAGAAAATAAAGCTTGCAACATACGCTTCAAGATGTATTGAAAATGAAATTTTAATGCATCTTCGTAAAAACAACAACAGACGAATAGAAATATCTATTGATGAACCTCTTAATGTTGACTGGGACGGAAACGAACTCTTGCTTTCGGATATTCTCGGAACTGATTCTGACATTGTATATCATGATATTGAAAATCAGGTTGACAAAGAACTGCTTTCAATTGCTCTGGAGCATCTTTCGGACAGAGAAAAACATATAATGGAATTAAGATTCGGCGTTAAAAGCGGAACTCAGAAAACCCAAAAAGAAGTGGCTGACCTTCTCGGAATATCCCAGTCATACATATCTCGTCTTGAGAAAAAGATAATTCAAAGAATGAAAAAAGATATTGCAAGGATGATTTAAAAAGTGTCAAATCTGCATACACACAAAAACAAGGAATTCACTACTGATGAATTCCTTGTTTTTGTGTCATTTTCAGTTATATTTGCGATATAAATCTCAAAAAGGCTTCTTTACCCTTTTTGTCTCTTTTATATACTCCGGCGTGTTCAAGAACTTTTGAAAACACCTTTCCAACTTCATCCTCTAATATTTTATCAACATTATCATCATTGATACAATCATATGAATCAATAAAAGTATCAACCCAGGACTTGTGTTTTGAGAGAATTTCATCTGAGGATATGTCCTCTCCTTTTAAGAGTGCCTGTTTAAGAAGGAAAAGTTCTTTATCAAGTCTTAACGGAAGAACCGCCAGTCCCATAACTTCAATGAGTCCGATGTTTTCTTTCTTTATGTTGTGAAGTTCTGCGTGAGGATGGTACACGCCCAGAGGATGTTCGGGTGTGGTTATATTGTTTCTCAAAACAAGATCCATTTCATACTTTCCATCTCTGTAACGGGCTATGGGAGTTATGGTGTTATGAGGTTCACCATCTGTTTCGGCATATATAAATGCATCCTCGTCTGTATATTTTCTCCAGGATGTAAGAATTCTGTCGGAAAGTTCTACAATGCTGTCTGTATTTTCACTGCGCAATCTTATTGTGGACATGGGCCACTTTACAATTCCGGCTTCAACATCAGGGAAAGATTCAAAAACAATACTTTTCTCGATTGGTGATTTTGCCATGGGGAATTCATAGTTTCCGCCCTGAAAATGTTCATGGCTTAAGATTGAACCGCCAACTATTGGAAGATCTGCATTTGAGCCTATGAAGTAATGAGGAAAAAGTTTTACAAAATCAAGAAGTTTCCTGAATGCTCCTTTATCAATTTTCATAGGTGTATGGCAAGAGTTGAAAACTATGCAATGTTCATTATAATATACATAGGGTGAATATTGCATAAACCACTCACCGCCGTCAATTGTAAGGGGAATGATTCTGTGGTTTTGCCTTGCAGGGGAATCAATTCTCCCTGCATAACCTTCATTTTCACGGCAAAGAAGACACTTCGGATATCCTGCCTGAACTGCATTTTTTGCAGCCGCTATATCTCTCGGATCTTTTTCCGGTTTTGAGAGGTTTATGGTAATGTCAATATCACCATAGGGGGTTTTGGTTTTCCACTTTTTGTCTTTTGCAATGCGATAGCGTCTGATGTAATTACTGTCTCCGCTGAGTTTGTAAAAGTATTCTGTTGCTTTTTCGGGAGATTCATTGTATATGCTAAAAAATTTGTCTGTTACCTCTGAAGGTCTTGGCATCAGAAGTGACATTATTTTTGTGTCAAAAAGTTCACGTCTTGCACCGGAATCTTCACAAATTCCTTTATCAACAGCATAGTTTGTTATTTCTTCGAGTACACTTTCAAGACACACATTTTCATAATTCAGCCCGTCATCTGTATATGAATCCAAACCAAGACAAGAAATCAGCATATTTATGGTATACACCGAATCACGCTTTGTTATGAGTCCTGTTTCAAGACCGTATGTTATGAGTTTTTTTATGCTCGAATTAATTGACATATATATCTTCCTTTATTCTTCAATATATACCTTTTTCATCACAACAGGTGTCAGGGGTTTATCGCTGTAATCCGTTGGTACAAGAGCCATTTCGTCAACAACTTCCATTCCTTCTGTTACCTGACCGAATGCTGCATATGCACCATCTAAATGGGGAGCATCTTCAAAACAGATGAAGAACTGACTGCTTGCGGAGTTTGGCATCATTGAACGTGCCATTGAAATCACGCCTCTTTCGTGCTTTAAGTTATTTGTGATTCCGTTTTGAGCAAATTCACCTGTTATGTTGGTTCCACTTCCGCCCATTCCTGTTCCTTCAGGATCACCTCCCTGTGTCATAAAACCGGGAATTATGCGGTGGAATGTCAATCCGTCATAAAATCCTTCCTCAACAAGGTTTACAAAATTCTCTACTGTCTCGGGAGCATGTTCAGGGTAAAGTTCAACCTTAAATGTTCCTCCGTTTTCCATTTCAAATACTACTGTTACGTTTTCCTGCATTTTTATCATCCTTTCATTTATTTATACTTATACTCTGATTGCTTTGCTCTTCCATTTGCCAATACGGTAGAATAAAGCCGTCAATGCAGCACCAATTACCCAGGAGCAAAGCAACGACACGGGTATACATTCAAACCTTCCGTTGGGAAGTGCATCTGTTGTTGTAGCCCACGAAATTATATAGGCAACAGGTACGCGGATTATTATTGTGGTAATAAGTGATATCCACATTGGAGTCATTGTATCTCCGGCACCACGCATAACGCCTGAAAGACTCTGTGTTACTGCCATCGCTATATATCCTACAGCAAGAATTTTCATTATATAATAACTGAGTTCTACAGTTTCGGGATTCTTTGTAAATATTGCCATAAGATGTTTACCAAACAAAAGAATAACAAAAGTTATAAAGGCTGAACACGCCACCGCCATAAATGTGCCCTCTTTAGCACCCTGAGACACTCTGTCAAGGCGTCTTGCACCAACGTTTTGTCCTGCATAAGTTGTCATTGCTGTACCAAATGAGAAGTTTGGCATCATAGCAAAACCGTCTACACGCATTACAATGTTATTGGCTGCTATGAAAGCAACACCAAAGCAATTTGTGAGTGATTGAACAACAAGCATTGCAGATGAAAATATTGCCTGAGTGAGACCTGTTGGTATTCCAAGTCTGATAAGTTGAGAGCAATGTCTTCCTGAAATTTTGAGTTCTTTTAAACCAAGAGTAAAATGTTCTTTAAGTTTTACAAGTTTCAAAAGGCACAAAGCAGAAGAAATAAATTGGGCAATTACCGTTGCCCACGCAACTCCCGCAACACCCATATCAAGATTTGCAACAAAATAAATGTCGAGAATAATATTAATAACAGTTGCAACAAGAAGATACAGAAGCGATGAAAATGAATCACCAAGACCTCTGAGTATTCCGCCAAGGATATTATAATATGCCATGCCGGCTGCTCCGTACATCATAATTACAAGATAGTTTGTGCAGTCATTGAGGATTTCTTTCGGTGTGTTGAACAGTGAAAGTACCGGTTTAATTATCGGTGGGGCTGCTACCATAAGAAAAAGAGACGCAATTGCGGTGATGGTTATACAAGTACCGATTGTTGAGGACAGTTCTTCTCTCGCCTTAGCGCCAAAATACTGCGCCACCATAATTCCAACCCCGGCAGAAATACCAACAAACAAAACCAATAAAAGATTAAAAAGCGGAAGTGCACTTCCGACTGCCGCAAGTGCAGTATCACCCTCATAGTGTCCGACAACTATGCTGTCTACTGTACTATATAGCTGTTGAGCTATATTTCCTATAATCATAGGTATGGAAAAAGTAAGAATACTTTTCCACGGTTTCCAAATTGTCATATCTGTGGGTTCAAACAGTTTTTTAATGCTAATCATAATGTCAATTCCTTTTTTGTAAATTCTATAAACAATACTTATCCTTTATACCATAATTATATCATTATATTTTTGTTGTGTAAAGAAAAAAGATGTACATTTCTGTCATTTGGGCACTTTCAACACTTTTTTTCGACAAAATTGTTATTTCCTATTGGATTTTCAAAAAAATTATGATATAATACATATAAAGTTATAGTTTATGGAGATTAAAATTATGAAAGAAGGCAGAAAATTAAAATCAATAGACCCTATGAATGCTGTTTCAGCATACATTATGCCAACCAGGTCCGGAGCGTCAAATTTTTTCGCAGACAGTATTGACATTGAAATCACAGAAAACTATATTCACGAAAAAAGACAACAGGGACTGAAAGGTCTTGGAATGATGCATATTGTTCTTGCAGCCTATGTTCGAGCCATCTCACAGTACCCGTCGGTCAACAGATTTATACGAGGTCAGAAAGTGTATGCGAGAAATTCCATTGACATGTGTCTGACAATAAAAAAACAACTTAAGCTACACGCACCGGAAACCGTCATAAAAATCCCTGCAACACCTACAGACACCCTTGAACAGGTATATAAGAACACGGTAAGTCTTATTGAGGAAAATAAAAGAGAAGATACTGAAAACGGAATGGATTCTGTTGCGAAATTCCTTTCTTTTGTTCCCGGAGTTTTTCTCAAGTTTGCCGTGTGGATTCTTAAAGTTCTTGACTATTTCGGACTTATTCCAAAGTCACTTGTAAAGGTAAGTCCTTTCCACGGTTCAATGTTTTTAACCAACATGGGATCGTTGGGAATAAACGCAATTTATCACCATCTGTACAATTTTGGGAATCTACCGCTTTTTTGTTCAATAGGGAAAAAGCGAAACGACTACAAAGTCAACCCGGACGGAACAGTCAAGAAAATGCGCCTGATGGATCTAACGGTTGTATGTGATGAAAGGATTTGTGACGGACATTATTATGCATGTGCATTCAAAGCATGGAAAAAATACATCGAGAATCCATACCTACTCGATGAACCGCCTGAAAAAGTACAAATAGATATATGAGGCTCATATAAAATACATATAAGGAGAAATGTTCATGAAAAAATTAGCTATTTACTTTATTATTTTATCTCTCATCATTATACCGGGATGCTCAAAAAAGACTTCAAATCCCGAACCTGTACAGAAAACTTCCAACCAAAACACAACAGAAGTTGAAAAGAATGAAATTATGCCCAATGAGTTTTACGAAATGATGCAGGGAGATGAAAGACCCGTTGCGGTTATGATTGATAATGATACAGCAGCCGCAAGACCTCAGATCGGATTAGAAAGTGCATACATGGTGTATGAAATCATTGTTGAAGGCGGAAGTTCAAGAATGATGGCACTTTTCAAAAAACATGATATTGAAAAGGTTGGTCCCGTTAGATCTTCAAGACATTATTTTCTTGATTATGCCCTTGAACACGATGCAATATACTGTCACGCCGGATGGAGTCCGAAAGCTCAGGCAGATATCCGCAGTCTCGGCGTTAACAACATAAACGGAATCCAGGGTGATGACGGATCAATTTACTGGAGAGATTACACATATGACAGAACATGGCACAATCTCTACACCGGTGTTGATAAACTTTTTGAAAAGGCTAAAAACGATAAGAATTACCGTACAACAACTGATACAAAACACACGCAATACCTCACTACCGAAACAGACTTGGAAGAAGGAGAAGACACTACAAACATCACTCTCCCCTATTCCAATAATTACAAAGTCACTTATGAATATGACAGTGAAAACAAAGTTTATAAGAGATTTGTAAACGGCGGAGCACATATGTCACAGACAGATGAACAACTTACTGCTAAAAATATCATTATATATCAGATTTACAACTTCAACCTTCCCGATAATGACAACGTTGGCAGACAGGATCTTAAAAACATCGGAAGTGGAACCGGATACTATGTTACAAACGGCAAAATGATTGAAATCAATTGGGAAAAGACTTCAAGAGAAGGAAGAACTGTATATACCACAACAGATGGTGAAGAACTTCTTCTTAACCCCGGAAACACCTTTGTTCAGATTATTCCACAGGCTTCAACAATAACACTTTCATAAATTTAAGTAATTTAAAAGCATCAAATTTGCGGTCACTGCAAATTTGATGCTTTTTGTTGTTTAGAAATTTATGCACGCTGTGTGAGTGTAATCTCAGCATACTTTTTGATATAAATAATAATTTGTAATTGCTAAATCCAGGTTTTATTCAAAACCTTTTTCTGAAAGGAATTTATAACTGTCTTCAAGACATTCAAAAGGATCTTTTTCGCATATATCCTGCTCAACAAGCGCATACTGAACTCCTGATTCATTACACGCATTGATTATATCATCCCAGTTAAGATTTCCTTCCCCTACCGGTGCAAAAACAGAATCATTGCCTTTCATCTTCAAATCCTTGAAATGAACGCAGGCAATTTTTCCTTTATACTTTCTTATAAACTCAGCAGCATTTATTCCTGCATACGAAACCCAGTATGCATCAATTATATATTTGAAAGAATCATTTTTTATGCTATCTGTCAATATATCAATAACATATTTTCCATCAATTTTCTGAAACTCAAAAGCATGATTATGATATGCAAATATGAGTCCGTTTTCAGAAAGTTTTTCTGTTATAACATTTGCTTTTTCAATAAAATCCTTTACTGTGTTTTTTTCAGCGTTGAATCCGGGCATTGAACCAATTCCTGCAATGGGACATCCGATAGTTTTATGAAATCTTATTTCAGAATCAATATCATTGACATAATTCTCCCACGGTCTATGGGTACATACCGGAAAAAGATCATACTTATCAAGTATTCTTTTTACATCTTCAGCGCAAAAGTTACCAATGCCTGAGAGTTGAACCGTCTTATACCCTATCCGGCTCACTTTTTCGCATGATTTTTCAAAATCTTCCAAGGTTTTACAAAAATCTCTTATTGTAAAATACTGTGCACCAATTCTTTTATCCATCATTTTCACCTCGAAATTAATATGTGTTTTCAGTGTCTGAATTTCTCTGTACTATTCCGCTTTTATCAACCTTTGATTCTTTGATTTTATCACAAAGAATACTGTAAAACTCATCGTGCGGAAAGTTTTTTACGTCTACAGTTTTATCTGCCCATGCAGACAGATGAATAGCATTAGAAATTGTAAGTCCGTTTATCCCTTCAATTCCCGGTGCAAGAAGAGGAGTTCCTTTCAGTAGAGACTTTGCAACATCTTTTAAAATTCCAACGTGTTGCTCTCCACTTCCCGATACAGGAAGTTCGCACTTCCAACATTCAGGCGATCCGAAAACCCCTGTGAAAGTTTTATTGAACTCTCTTTCAGAAATTACATTGCGATAAAAAATCATTTTTCCGTCTTCAACAACAATTTTCCCCATATCGCAGGCAATTTCAAGTCTGTTTGTTCCCGGTGCTTCACCTGTTGATGTGATATATGTTCCTGTTGTACCATTATCATATTCAAAATATGCGGTTACATCATCTTCCACTTCGATGTCATAGTATTTACCAAATGAAACATGAGAAGTTATTCTGTCAGGCATTCCAAACATCCATTGCCAAAGGTCAAGTTGATGGGGATTCTGATTTATAAGTGCACCGCCGCCTTCGGTTTTCCACGTTGAACGCCAGGCGCAACTGTCGTGATAACTCTGAGGTCTGTACCAGTCTGTGATTATCCAAGAGATTCTTTTTATATGTCCAAGTTCTCCGCTTTGCACCATTTGGCGGATTTTCTGATACATAGGGTTTGTTCTCTGATTATACATAATTCCAAAAAGTTTATTTGAACATTTTGCCGCCTCATTCATTTCAATAACCTGTTTTGTGTATACACCTGCAGGCTTTTCGGTTATTACATTAAGTCCATTTTCAAATGCCTCAATCGCAAGAGATGAATGGTCATAGTGAGGAACGGCTATAAGCACAAGGTCACATTTGCCCGATTTATAAAGGTCTGTTGCATTGTCATATAAAGGCACTTCGGGATAAAGTTTCCTTGCAACATCAAGCCTTTGAGGCAATATGTCACATATAGCAGAAAGTTCCATTTCGGGAACATTCCCCGACCACACATTTTTAGCATGGGTTGTTCCCATATTTCCAAATCCTATGATTCCAAGCCTGATTTTTTCCATATCATTCATCCTCCTTATTTAACTGCAATATTTTCAAGAATCTTACACAAAGAATTATAAGCAAGGGAAAATGTCCCCTCTCCGCTTTTTGGAAGGTTGGTCATATTGTCTGTTAATTCAAGATCGGAAAGTCCCTCAAAAGAACCGAGATGAGGCTCTAAACTCAGGAAACCTTCATAGCCGTTTTCAAAAAGATTTTTGAGGATATATTCAACATTTCCCATTCCATGTCCCGAAGGAACAACTCTTCCGTCTGAAAGCGCATCTTTTATATGAACATATTCAATATAGTCACATAAAGTATCAAATGCTTCCACCGTGTCTACACCTGTCTGAACAAAATTAGCAGGATCAAAAACAGCCTTAAAATTATCACAATAGAGATTTTCAAAAAGATCTTTACAGCGATCTATGTTATCTCCGTATATATCCTTTTCATTTTCATGAAGAAGAATAATTCCTTTTTCCTTTGCATACGAGATGAACTTTGAAAGTCTTTCGATAACGAGACTTTTTTCATCATCCGTCCATATCTCTCCGTCGTGATAGAAACTGAATACTCTCACATATGACGTACCAAGAATTTTTGCAATGGAACAAACATTTTTAAACACTTCAAAGTGTTTCTCAAAATCATCTGTAAGTTTTATCTTCCCTATTGGTGATCCGATTGAAGATACTTTTATTCCATATGTATCCATTTTATTTTTTAATTCTTTTGCTTCATCTTCTGTTAATTCAGAAACGTTTTTTCCATCTATTCCCCTGGGTTCAAAATATTTAATTCCAAGCCTGGTAAGAGTTTCAAACTGCAATGTGGTATCAGAAGATATTTCATCTGAAAATCCGCTTATTTTTTCATATGACATATTATAAACCTCCAAACAGATTTGTTTTTAGTTGTTTAATAATATGTTATCACAATATTTCACAATTATCTTTAAATATATTGCCAAAAACATTGCAATTATTGCTCGAATGATGTATAATACAATGCGTGAGGAGATGGTATAATGAAAAGTTATTCATTCACATATATGGAAAATGCAGATGTAACAAAATATGATTTCACCCTTCATAGCCACGATGAATATGAAATATACATGTATCTTGACGGAGATACACATTATGTTGTTGAAGGTAGAAACTATTCTCTTGAGCCAAACGATATAATTATCATAAGACGCGGTGAAATGCACCGCCTATATCACAAAAGTAACGCCCCGTATTCACGAATAGTGCTTATGGTTAACCCGGATTTTTTTGTCGAAAACAAATGTCAGAACTATGAGAAACAATTCCTCAATACATCGGGTTCCATTGGAAATAAGATTAATGCTGCTACAGTTAAATCAAGCGGTCTTTTTGACGCATTTGAAAGATTACGAAAATATTCAAACCAATTTGAAAACTATGAAACGCCGGTATGTCGGGCATTGGTTACCGAAATTCTTTATATTATTGATAATATATCGGACTTTTCCCCGGATGATATTCCCAATGAGCAAATCAGAAAGGCTATAAAATATATTAATTCTAATTTTACCAACGATGTAAGCATAGAAGATATAGCCGATTACTGCTATGTTTCAAAATATCATCTTTGCCGCATATTCAAAGAATCAACAGGTCTTACAATTCATGAATTTATTACAAGAAAAAGAATTCAGCATATAAGAGAACTCAGATTAAGCGGTATGAATCTTACAAATGCAGTATTGAACTCCGGTTTCAATAATTATTCTAATTTTTACAGATCATATGTGAAAATCACAGGGCATTCTCCGAAAGATTTAAGTTGATTATATTCTTAAAACCTACGTTATGAAAAAGGTATTACCCGCTTCTGCAAAAAGCAATCAAAGATTTAGTCTTTGGTTGCTTTTTGTTTTGCCGTAACAATTTTTTGCTTTGTCGAATATTATACCAAGGGTGTTCCCCCGATTGGAGGTGAATTTATGAACCTGCCATTTATGCCTGAAAATCCGCATCTTGCCTTTGCATATGTTCCTTTTCAGGAGTTTAAGAACCTGTATTCTTCAGACAAAGCCTTGTGGAACGGTACTATTTTCAAGGATCTGAATATACCATTTGAAACCTACAAGGACAATCCGATTATGAACCCATTTATTAAATAAAACGGAGGTATGCTTATGTTTTTCCCAAAAACAGAGTTCTGTCCCTTCAACAGTGATGATATGCCGGATTGTTATTGTGACAATTTGGCCCAGTCACCCGCTTTGGACAATGAACTTTCCAAGTCAAATATGGAAAATATGCCGGAATATGACGGCAAGTGTGAAATGCTGAAAAAGATTCAGGAAATGAGTTTTGCTGTTGTTGACCTCAATCTTTTCTTGGACACACATCCCGACTGCGAGCAAGCCCTTGAACTTTTCAAGAAACTTTCGGCATCGCTCAAAAGTCTTAAAAGTGATTATCAAAGCAAATATGGCCCGCTGTATGCAACCGAAAGCAGTAACGACACTCCTTTCTCCTGGGTCAGAGACGAAAATAAATGGCCGTGGGAATTATGAGGGAGGTGTAGTATATGTGGGATTATGAAAGAAAACTTATGTACCCGGTAAAAATTAAAAATCCAAATCCTGCTCTTGCAAAAATAATTATTGCACAGTATGGTGGCAAATACCGTAATTGCTTGAGCAATTTTATTAATGTTTCCAAAATATAAAACTTAATCGTTTTCCATCTTTTCCACCCTTGATTATTTCTTTAAATATTGTTCGTACCATTTTATTTTTGTCTGTGTTACTAACCTTTGAATCGCTTAAAATTTCGGTGAGCCTTCTCAATTCCTTTTCATCTAACTGAACTTCTTCCTCCGGTTCTTCTTCAACAATCGTTTCCAGCATATACTTCAATTCTTCTATTTCTTCTTCAATAGATTTCTTGCTTTCTTTGTACTCATCAAGAGTATCAGCACCATCCATATATGCTATCTTTGAACGTTCTAAACGTTGCTCAAGTCTTTTTATTTGCCCCTTAATGATTGTATTGTCATCAGACACAGTTGTTTTCTCGGTATCTCCAGGTTCTGCAAAACTTAATACTACATTTGGAAGTTCTATTTGAGATAAGATATCAAGGGTGATTTT